>JBFFKD010000088.1:0-8259 GCA_041555595.1 Motiliproteus sp. | reverse complement strand
GGCCAACGGTTTGATCGATCAGCCTATACGCCAGCATTCGATTAGATTCGAACTCAACATAGACCGACTATGCACCTACACCACGACCACGAACATCACCACGACTTCGATCTACCCGAGGACAAACGTAAGTACGCGATCCGGGTCACCTGGGTCGGTGCCATTCTTGACGCCATCCTCGGTGTCGCCAAAATCTTTGTCGGTCTACTGTACAGTTCACATGCCCTGGTAGCCGATGGCATCCACTCGCTGTCGGACTTGGTCACCGACTTTATGGTGGTGGTGATCGTTAACGTCTCGCACGCAGAGCCCGATGAAGAACACCCCTACGGTCACGAACGGTTTGAAACCCTGGGTACGGTCGCGCTCGGATTTTTGTTGGTGGCTGTAGCCGGTGCGATGGCATACGAAAGCATCCTCAACCTGTTCGCCGGCGATAGCGCTACAATTCCTGGCTGGCCCGCTCTGATGATCGCACTGATCTCGTTACTGGCAAAGGAGTGGGCGTTTCGTTACACCCTGGCGGCCGGCAACAAACTTAAATCAGACCTATTGATTGCCAACGCCTGGCATTCACGCACCGATGCCTATTCATCGGTCGTAGTCTTTATCGGCATCGGTGGCGCCATGCTGGGACTTCCCTGGCTTGATAGCCTGGCAGCTGTCGGCGTCGCTCTCTTTGTCGCCAAGATCGGCTGGGATCTGAGCTGGAAAAGCCTGCAAGAGCTGGTCGATACCGCGCTACCACAGTCCGAACTGGATGCACTGACCGCACTGGCCAAGGAGGTCGAAGGGATCGTCGATGTCCACAGTTTCAAGTCCCGCAAGATGGGCTCCAAACTGCTACTCGAGCTGCATCTCCAGGTCACGCCCTATATCAGCGCCTCAGAGGGACATTACATCGGTGATACCGTCGTGATGCGACTATTAAAAGAGTTCCCATCGATCGGCCATATCATCTTCCATATCGATACCGAAGATGACGATGTGCCGACAATGTGCCTGCTGTTACCACTGCGTTCAGAGGTTAAACAAGCGATCGATGAGGCGCTGCAGCAGATCGCTCCTGAGTTGCAACGTAGCCGCCTCAACCTGCATTACCTCGACAACCAGATCGAAGCCGACCTGTTTATCGAGCAGGCCGGTGGTAGTGGACTGATCAATAGTCGCGAGACCCACCAGACATTAACCGTTCAGCTCAACGAACGGCTTTCGCACCATAGTTGGTTCGGCAAGCTAACGATCTGGATCGATAGTTAAGGTGGCAACTGCTGGCAGGCACTTCGGATTGCCTGCTCGCGATTGGTGCAGATATGCTGCTGATTGAGATGACGTAGCACTTTCATCCGCTGCAACACGTCCTCGACTAACGGTGTGATACCAACCAGATAGAGATCTCGATTATTGTCACGCGACTCTAGAATAAGTTCCTCCATCACCAACGCGGTTGAAACATCGATATAGGGTACACCCGACAGATCGAGCAACAGCGCATCGTGCGGGCGCGAAGAACGCAGCTTGGTATGAATTCCCTTGGCGGCCCCGAAACTGATCGGACCGTTGAGCCGGTATAACAACAACCGGCCGTGAGCCGACAACAGCATCTGGCGCTCGGCCTCGTTAAGATCATCATCATCGTCAAGGATCGGATGCACCGCAGCCAACTGCAGATCCGACAGCCGTTTAACGGTATACATATTGGCCAAGAATACGCCGACACCGACGGCTACAATCAGGTCGACGAACACCGTTAATCCCAGCACCAGCAGCATCAGCACCGACACAAATGTGGGTGCATGATGCGCTCGACGCAAATACCCCCAGTCGATGATATCCAAACCAACCTTCATCAAGATACCTGCCAATACTGCCAGCGGAACATCTTCAGCCAGCGGCGCTGCGCCCAACACCACCGCCAGTAGTACCAACGCATGTAACATGCCCGAAACCGGTGACCGACCGCCTGCACGGATATTCACCACGGTACGCATCGTCGCACCCGCTCCCGGTAAACCACCGAACAACCCGGCCATCATGTTTCCGATCCCCTGACCGATCAGCTCACGATCAGAATTATGCTGGCTCTTTAGCATGTTATCGGCCACCAAGGAGGTCAACAGCGAGTCGATCGCCCCGAGTGCAGCCAACATCAAGGCAGAGCGAACAACCAGCTCGGTCTGAGCCAGATCAAACCGTGGCAGCTGTAGCTGGGGCAAACCGGATGGTATCGTGCCGATCACCGCCAAACCTGCGCTGGCCGGGTCACCAGAACCGGACACAAACAGCATCGCGGTCAGTGTACAGATGATCAACGCCGCCAGGGTTGATGGCAGCACTCTAGCCAATCGAGCAGGCCAAAGCAGCACGATCGCCAGCGCCATCGCTCCGATCAACAGTGACGCAGGGTCCATCTGGGCCAGCTGCTGCGGCAACAGCTGTAACGAAGCTGACACTCCGGCTGCCGCCGGATGCCCCAACAGCGGGCCTAGCTGCAGTACGATGATGATCACCCCGATACCGGTCATAAAACCAGAGATAACCGGGAACGGTACCAGAGTGATATAACGCCCCAGTCGCATCAAACCAAAACCGATCTGGAACAGGCCGCTGAGGATCACCACGCTAAACGCCATTGCCGGCCCCGCCAGCGGGTCGAGCGCAACAAATTCGGTAAAGACTGCAGCCATCACCACTGTCATCGGCCCGGTTGGACCCGACACTTGTGCCGAGGTACCCCCAAACAACGCCGCGAAAAAACCAACGAAAATAGCACCGTACAAGCCGGCAATCGCACCGGCTCCCGACGACACCCCAAACGCCAACGCTAGCGGTAGCGCGACCACCCCTGCGGTGATACCACCATAGATATCACCGCGCAGGCTGTTTAGCTGAAATCCGTTGATTAATGCCATTAGAGACGCTCTTCAGCGTTGCTCATTCAGCGAGCAACACATCCTTATATCTCAGTTGCTTAGCAGGGTATATCGTACTATCGCCGCACACCCGCAAGGCAATCAGCTGATTGCATTTGCCATTGAGGACATACGGTGCAAATACCATTGAACCCAGCCGTCGACTGCGGCATCCTTGCCGCTGCTAAAAATTGGAATGCAAATGATCGAACTCCTCTACCACGATGACCATATCGTCGTCGCCAACAAGCCACACGATCTGCTATCCGTACCCGGACGTGGGGCCGACAACCAGGATTGCCTGTGGCACCGACTGCAACGTCAATACCCGACCGCCCGCATCGTCCACCGACTCGACTGCGCCACTTCCGGAGTGATGGTGCTGGGTCTCGACGCCGACAGCCACCGCGAACTGAGTCGCCAATTTCACGACCGTGAGACCAGCAAGCGCTACATCGCCGTGGTCTCGGGCGTACTAAGGCAGCAAGAAGGTGCTGTCGAGCTACCGCTGCGATGCGACTGGGACAACCGGCCTCGACAGATGGTCGACTTTGATCAGGGCAAGAAGGCACTGACCCACTACCGGGTGCTTGAACAACTTGACGACCGTGCGCGGGTCGAACTGATTCCGATCACCGGCCGCTCACATCAACTGCGGGTTCATATGCAAGCACTGGGGCATCCGATTCTGGGTGATCGCTTCTACGCCGATACCATCGCACTGGCTCAGGCTGACCGGTTACTGCTGCACGCCCAGCAACTGGGATTCAACCATCCGGTCAGTTGTCAGCCAATCAGCATCGAAAGTCCCTGCCCATTTTAAAGCGGGCTGATGCTGATTAATTAGCACTCAAAACCGTGATCCCACGGATAGGGTTTGATAGAATCGTGGTTCCTGCACGGACAGTGATTCAACTCACCGCCACCACCCACCGATAGATGCTAAACAGGACAGAAAAATGAGTCTTGCCGATAAGGTATTGGCCGTTAACAACGACCTACCGATCCGTACCGACAGCCCAGTTCACAGTGGAAAAGTCCGCTCTGTCTACTGGCTCACTGAAGCCGACAGCCGTCGCCTGATTGAAGAGAAAGGCTACGACGTTGCCGCCGACGCGCCGCTGGCGATCATGGTAATCAGCGATCGGATCTCCGCGTTTGACTGCATCTGGCATGGTGAAGGCGGCATGCAAGGTGTACCGGGCAAAGGTGCGGCACTAAACGCGATCGCCAATCACTGGTTCAAACTGTTCCGCGAGCAGGGCCTGGCCGATAGCCACATTCTCGATATCCCACATCCTTTTGTCTGGATCGTTCAGAAAGCCAAGCCGGTGATGATCGAAGCGATCTGCCGCCAGTACATCACCGGTTCGATGTGGCGCTCCTACAGCAAGGGTGAGCGCGAGTTCTGCGGTATCAAGATCGCCGACGGCCTTGAGAAAGACCAGAAGCTACCCGAACTGCTGATCACGCCGTCGACCAAGGGTATTCTCAAGGGCATACCCAACGTCCCGGAAGTCGACGACGTCAATATCACCCGTGCCGATATCGAAGCTAACTTCGAAGCGTTCAACTTCCGCAGCAGTGATGATATCGGCCGTTACGAAGCACTGCTCAAAGAGGGCTTCGACGTCATTAGCAACGCGCTGGCCAAGCTCGATCAGGTATTCGTCGATACCAAGTTCGAATTCGGCTACGTTACAGATGCCTCCGGCAGCGACAAATTGATCTACATGGACGAGGTCGGCACCCCGGACTCCTCTCGCATCTGGGACGGTCCGCAGTACCGCGATGGCAAGGTAGTCGAGAACTCGAAAGAGGGGTTCCGCCAGCTGCTATTGAACCTGTTCCCCGATCCCGACATTCTGCTTAACAAAGACCGGATGGACGAGCGCGCGGCACTGGCCCGAGACAACGCCCTGCCCGAAGCGGTGTTGATGGATGTATCCAAGACCTACGTTGGCATCGCCGAGAAAATTACCGGCCAGAAGCTGGTATTGTCGGATAACCCGAAAGCGGAGATCATCGAGGTGCTGCGCAACCAGTACGGCCTGATCGACTAACCGGTTGCTGTTACCGGGGCGGCAGCCGCTGCTCGCCCCGGTTAATTCTCCTTCCCCTATCACCAAAACACCTTACTGCTGATTGGCTTTGCCGTTTCTCAGTCGATGCAATGCCGCGAGTTATCGTTAGGAAGAGGCTGTAAATTTTTATGTTGGTCAAAGTGCTTGGGGGCACCTTGTTACGGTAAAAATTGGCTCTGAGCCACCCTTACTCCACCGGCCGACTAAAGAATCGACGTTCCTTCGGCTTGATCACCGCTTTCGGTTCAAAACCAGCCGGTGGCTCCGGCGGCAAACTGATCTGCAGATAGATCGCATCCTCACCTCGAGCGATCGGGTCAACAATTTTCTGCGATGGCGTGACATGGATGACTTCAGGCGCCGTATAGGCTGCAATCACCACAATATCTGTCTCAAGTGAGTGATCGGTTTCAGGAGCAATCACGACCATAGGCTCATTATCGAAACTGTTCTCGGTCATATCTTTGTAGACGTCAGTAGCGTTGCGGTAACTGCGGCTATAACTATCGGGAACGATCTCTACCATCAGCGGTTCAATGACAGGATCGGCAGCGGTCTCGATATACTCGATTCCCAGCTGAGTCAGCGGCAAACCGTAGGCTACCGTGGTGTAGGGCAGACCAATCTGGTCGGCCGCATGTGACAGACTGCAGCCACTCACCAACAGTAGCGTCAGCCAGCGCTTGGCTGGATGACTAGGGCGAGTGGATCGATCTCTAACTCTGAGTTTCAACATTGCACCATCATAGCGTTAACCCTGTTGAGTAAAAATGCGTAAGATCAACAAAACCGTTGTCTACGTGACTTCGCTGCTGTCTCAAACCTGCGCACCAATCTAATCCCACCCCGCCCGATCAGACCGGATAGATCGACTCCGCGTAGGCCGCCAACTCCTGCAAAATATGCATTTTATCCGGAGCCAACTCCGGATCACTTCCGATCTCGTTGAGGCGCTGATAGAAGCTCTCAAAGCCCAATAGCTTTGGTCCTGGTTCTAGCAACCGCTGCCCGCAGAACTCGATCCAGCGCTGCTTATCTTCGCTGGATAGGGTATCGGGGTAGTTGCGCGCCCGATAACGAAACAGCATCTCCTCCAACCGAGCATCCTGGAACATCGGCTCCAGCTCGGCCAGCGCCTGCGGCGCGCAGTTGCGGATCTGGGCCATCGCCTGCTTGTCCGACTCGCCAAAAAATCCGCCGCTGTAGAGCATTTGATCAGGATCGGTTAGCGGCTCAAAAGCTGATTGCTGGAACACCGCCTGCACCTTGGCGACGAGACCGTCAGCGCCGCGCAGCATCGCCAGGTGAGTACGACAATCGTCACCGACGATCGATAACCGCGCCGCTTCCTCTTTGTTGAGCATGGTCGCCGGTGCCAGCATCGGCGATTTGTTCAAGTGCACTAATTTGAGAGCAATGCGTTGTTCGCCCTCGGCCAGCTCGCTGGTTGGGGTGTAAAGCTTGGCGGCGATCTGTTCGGGATTGAGTGCCAGCAGCGGGGTCGGGTCGATACTGAGGTCGTAGACGATCACTGCATTCTTGTTGACCGGGTGCATCGCCAACGGCGCGATCAGCGCAGTATTAAACCGTTCGGCCGGATATTTTGACGACACATGTAGCAGCGGCTTCATCTTAGCGACATCGAACATCTGCGCCGCGACCCGCTTATCGCGCAGTTTCAACGCGTAATCAAATAGCTTGGGTTGAGCTTGTTTGACCAATTTGGCGAGGGCGATAGTGGCATACACATCCGACAACGCATCATGTGCAGCCTCATGACTGAGGCCGTTAGCGGCGGTCAGGTCCTCCAGCCGCATACTAGGTCGGCCGTCATCATAGCTCGGCCACTCGATACCGTCAGGGCGCAGTGCACGGGTCATCCGCATCACATCAATCAGATCCCAGCGTGAGTTGCCGTTTTGCCACTCACGGGCGTAGGGGTCAAAAAAGTTACGGTATAGACTGTAACGCGTCACCTCATCGTCGAAACGGATACTGTTATAACCCACTCCACAGGTGCCGGGTAGCGCCATCTCCTGATGGATACGGGCGATAAACTCCGCCTCGGGCACCCCTTCTCTTAGCGCTTGCTGCGGAGTGATACCGGTAATCAGGCAAGCATCGGGCTGGGGCAGGTAATCCTCGGTCGGCTTGCAGAAGATCATCAAGGGTTCACCGATAATATTGAAGTCGGCGTCGGTGCGGACACCGGCAAACTGAACCGGACGGTCCACCATCGGCGTGGCACCGAACGTTTCGTAGTCGTGCCAGTAAAAACTGAAATTTGAGGCGTTCATCGGATGGTGTTAATACCCTTTAAATAACTATCAAGATGTTCAATGCCGCCATTGTAACGGCAAACGCGAGGATATCGACAACAACAGAGATGGCGGTAACCAGGCGCAATCGATCACCGCGATGAAAACCGCTTATCACTGTGTCAAACTCTGCCATCGGATCTTTTTTAACGACTGCCTGCGATCATCACCAACCGGATCAAACCGTTGAGCCTCGCTCAGTCCCGCTAATTGAGCTATCGGCCACTATGACTAAAAATTCAGCCCCTATCGCAGTCAACTCGGATCAAAAACAACTCAAAGGCAGTTGCCTGTGCGGATCGGGCCAAACCTACATACTCTGCTGCCAGCCAGCTATTGATGGCAGTCGACCGGCAGTTACTGCCGAATCACTGATGCGATCACGCTACTGTGCCTACGCGTTAGGCGAGGTCGATTACCTGATCACAACCACGCATATCGACCACCGAACCGATCTCAGCCGTCAATCGCTACTCGAACACCACCAGCATACTCGCTGGCTGGGTCTGACCATCCTCAATAGTGAAGCAGGACAAGCGACTGATACTGCCGGCAAGGTGCACTTTGTCGCTCGCTTTGCAGAGATCGAAAATGGACGCTGCAGTAGCTTTGGCACCCTACAGGAAAACTCTAACTTCAAGCAGATCGATAACCGTTGGTACTACTGCGATGGCGAGGTGCTGGTCAAACCTTTTAAGCCTGAACGCAACCTTCCCTGCCCATGCGGGTCAATGCGCAAGTTTAAAAAGTGTTGTGGCTGATTAACTGCAATCCAAAAACGGTCTAAACAACAGCTGACCTGCACAGTGACAGCGCAGGCATCCGCTAAGCGAACAGCTCCAACGACGGCAGGTTAGGATCGTCTGATTCACACCTTGCAGCAACCATCTTCGACTATGCTATTTTTGAGAATTTTCCTTAATCTTCCCCGTCAAGCTGTAGGAG
>JBFFKD010000087.1:0-8280 GCA_041555595.1 Motiliproteus sp. | reverse complement strand
GACCGGCCGCCGCCAGGAAGGTGTTGGCGATACCGCCGCCGACGATCAGCTGGTCGACCTTGTCGGATAGCGTTTCCAATACCGTTAGTTTGGTCGAAACTTTAGAGCCGCCGACGATCGCTGCCATCGGCCGGGCTGGGTTGTCCAACGCCTTGCCCAGCGCGTTCAGCTCGTTTGCCAGCAAGGGGCCGGCGCAGGCAACGGGTGCGAACTTGGCAACACCGTGGGTCGACGCCTGAGCGCGGTGAGCGGTACCGAAGGCGTCCATGACGAAGACATCGCACAGTGCCGCCATCTTTTGGGCCAGCGAATCGACATTTTTTTTCTCGCCGGCGTTGAAACGAACATTCTCTAGCAGTACCAGATCGGCCTCGCTGTTGATGCCGTCGAGCCAATCGCTAATCAGCGGAACCTCTCGCCCCAGCAATTCGGCTAAGTGATCGGCAACCGGTGCCAGTGAAAACGCGGGGTCGTACTCGCCTTCAATCGGACGGCCCAGGTGTGACATCAACATCACCTTGGCACCAGCCTTGAGGGCGTGCTCGATGGTTGGTAGGGCTGCGCGGATACGAGCATCACTCGACACCTTGCCCTCTTTAACGGGGACGTTGAGATCTTCTCGAATCAGCACGCGTTTACCGCTTAGATCGAGCTCGGTCATTTTCAGTACAGTCATGGTACGTTCCTGTCAGCGTTAAAGGTTTGAAGTTTGTGGCGGCGGGCTGTCGGTCTGGGTTGCTTGCAGCCAGTGATGGGCGACATTGAGCATCCGATTGGCAAATCCCCATTCATTATCGAACCAGCACATCAACTTCAGCAGTCGATCGCCACTGACCCGGGTCTGGGTGCCATCGACGATGCTCGAGCGTGGATCGGTGTTGAAGTCGACCGAGGCGTGAGGGTCGTCGGTATAGCCCAGCAGTCCTTGAAGTGGCCCCAGTGCCGCCTGACGTAGTAGCTGGTTAACCGCATCGACACTGGCGGGGCGGGTCAGCTGCAGCGACAGGTCCATCAGTGACACATTGGTGGTCGGTACCCGCAGATGGTTGCACTGAAACCGCCCGGCCAATTGTGGCAGCAGACGGTCGATGCCGCGTGCCAAGCCGGTGTCGACCGGAATAATAGATTGCATAGCACTGCGTGCCAGCCGAAGGTCGGAGCGGTGATTGCTATCTATGACTGGCTGGTCATTCATGGCCGAGTGGATGGTCGTGGTGACGCCTTGTTCGATACCGAATTCGCGCTGTAGCAGATCCAGTACCGGTACCACGCAGTTGGTGGTGCACGAGGCGCTGGATGCGATTTGGTGCTCAGGTTTGAGCAGGTGCTGGTTATAGCCGTACACGATGGTGGCATCGATATCGGTGGCGGCCGGCTGCGAGAATAGCAACCGTTTGGCGCCGGCATCGAGGTGTATCTGGGCGGTGGTGCGGTCGCAGAACGAGCCTGAGCACTCCAATACCAGGTCAATATCCAGATCGGCCCACGGCAATTGGCTGGGGTCGGGCTGATTTAACGGCAGAATCCGGTCGCCGTTGATGATCATATGTTGGCCGTCGTTCTCCACCGCCAGCGGAAAGCGGCCGTGGGTGGTGTCATAACGGGTCAGGTAGGTCAGGGTTTCCAGGTCGGTCAGTTCGTTGATCGCCACCACTCGAAACGGCAGATCCTTCAGTTCGCTCGAATAGAGCGCCCGGAGGATGCATTGGCCGATACGACCGTAACCATTAATGGCGATATTGAAACTCATAGGCTCCGACTCAAGGCGTTTCCTGGCTGGGTTCTAATCAGCGGGTGTCATCAGTACGAACGAAGCGGTGGCGCTCTGGGATGGTGAGCGCCACCGCGGCTCTAATTACAGCAGTTGGTTGACCTTCGCGACGACATTGTCGACGGTGAAGCCGAACAGTTTGAAGAGTTCACCCGCTGGGGCCGACTCACCGAAGGTGGTCATACCGACGACTGCGCCGTTGAGGCCGACATATTTGTACCAGAAGTCACTGTGCGCCGCTTCGATCGCGACTCGTGCCGTCACCGAGGCCGGCAGTACCGACTCACGGTAGCTGTTGGATTGGGCCTCGAACGCTTCAGTACAGGGCATCGATACAACCCGGACGTTACGGCCTTGGCCGCTCAGCGCTTCGGCTGCATCCATCGCCAAGCCAACTTCGGAGCCGGTGGCGATCAGGATTGCATCGGGGCTGCCCTGGCTGTCGCGCAGGATATAACCGCCGCGTTTGATGTTAGCCAGCCGCTCGGCGCAGCGATCTTGATGCGGCAGATTCTGACGTGAGAAGATCAGCGCGGATGGGCCATCGACCCGCTCCAGTGCGTTCTTCCACGCTACCGCAGATTCAACCGCATCGCATGGACGCCACAAGTCGAGATTGGGGGTGTTACGCAGGTTGGCGATCTGCTCGATCGGCTGGTGAGTCGGGCCGTCTTCGCCCAGACCGATAGAGTCGTGTGTGTACACGAAAATCGAACGCTGCTTCATCAGTGCAGCCATCCGGACTGCGTTACGGGCGTACTCCATAAATACCAGGAAGGTGGCGCCGTAGGGGATAAAGCCGCCGTGCAGGGCGATACCGTTCATGATTGCCGACATGCCGAATTCACGCACACCGTAGAACATGTAGTTGCCGCTGGCATCGTCTTTGGTGACGCCCTTGCAGCCACTCCACAGAGTCAGGTTGGATCCGGCCAGGTCGGCCGAACCACCGAGCAGCTCGGGCAGTTGCGGGCCGTATGCGTTGAGTGCGTTTTGCGACGCTTTGCGGCTGGCGATGGTTTCGCCCTTGGCTTGTAGCTGTTCGATGTAGGCCTGCGAGTTGGCAGCAAAATCTTGCGGCAGGTCACCGCTGATCCGGCGCAGGAACTCAGATGCCAGTTCAGGATAGGCGTCGGCATAGTCGGCAAACTGGACGTTCCAGTTGTTCTCAATCACGACACCGTGCTCGCGAGCATCCCACTCGTTACTGATCGCTTCGGGGATCTCGAATGGACCGTGTTCCCAACCCAGTGCCTTGCGGGTTAGAGCGATCTCGTCGTCGCCCAGAGGCGCGCCGTGGCAATCTTCTTTGCCCTGCTTGTTGGGTGAACCGAAGCCGATCACGGTTTTGCAGCAGATCAGGGTCGGTTGGTCGGTGTTGGCGCGTGCTGTTTCGATCGCTGCGTGGATCGCATCGGCATCATGACCGTCGATCGCAGGAATCACTTGCCAGCCGTAGGCCTCGAACCGCTTCTGAGTGTCGTCGGTGAACCAACCTTCCACTTCGCCGTCGATCGAGATGCCGTTGTCGTCGTAGAACGCGATCAGCTTGCCCAGACCCAGAGTTCCTGCCAGTGAACAGACTTCGTGCGAAATACCTTCCATCATGCAGCCGTCGCCAAGGAAGGTGTAGGTGTAGTGGTCGACAATGTCGTGACCTTCACGGTTGAACTGACCCGCTAGGGTCTTTTCTGCTACCGCCATACCGACCGCGTTGGCGATGCCCTGACCCAATGGTCCGGTGGTGGTTTCGATCCCTGGCGCGTAACCGTACTCGGGGTGGCCGGCGGTCTTGCTGTGCAGCTGACGGAAGTTTTTCAGGTCGTCGATGCTAAGCTCGTAGCCAGATAGATGCAGCAGTGAGTAGATCAGCATTGAACCGTGGCCGTTGGAGAGCACGAAACGGTCGCGGTTGATCCACTGCGGGTTGGCTGGATTGTGCTGCAGGTAATCGTTCCACAGTACTTCGGCGATATCGGCCATGCCCATTGGCGCGCCGGGGTGTCCGGATTTAGCTTGCTGGACGGCATCCATGCTCAGGGCACGAATTGCGTTGGCTAGGTCTCTACGGGACAGCATGAGGGAAACTCCTGGCGTGAACGGCTAAGGTTCAAAAACCGACTAAGGTTCAAAATGGATTGGGATTAAAAAATCAGGGACGTATTCTCTCGCACTCGACCGACAGCATCAAATCTATCGGCTAAAAAAGTGCGATATCGGCTTTTTAATTGAGGTTTACAGCTAGGGCGTTGGCGTTTTTGATTGCAGTAACGAAAAACGGCGGCAATTGTTGGTCGTCATTTCAATAGTTGTGTGATCATAGTTGTGCGATCTAAGTCGAATGCGGGTATTATAGCCGCCCCACTCTGGAACCCAGTCAACATCGGCCTCTCGGTACGATCGATTTGCTACTAACGGTAGCCCAGCTTGGTAATTAAGTCACTGTGTTAGACAAGCGCTAGAAATCGCTGCTAACGCATTCAATTATTAAGGAAAAGTCATGAGCAATTATTCTGTTTTCACCTCCGAATCTGTGTCAGAAGGTCATCCCGATAAGATGGCTGACCAGATCTCCGATGCTATCCTCGATGCGATTCTGGCCGATGACCCTAACTCCCGCGTGGCGGTTGAGACCATGGTCAAGACCGGTATGGCGGTGGTGGCCGGTGAGGTGCGAACCTCAACATACGTCGACCTGGAGGATATCGTCCGTCAGGTGATCCTCGATATCGGTTACACCAGCTCGGATGTCGGCTTTGACGGCGCGTCTTGCGCCGTGATCAACGCGATCGGCAAACAGTCGGTCGATATCGCCGTTGGTGTCGACGAAGCCAGCGACAAAGATCTCGGTGCCGGCGATCAGGGCCTGATGTTCGGCTACGCTAGCAACGAGACCGATGTGCTGATGCCAGCGCCGATCTATTATTCGCACCGTTTGGTCGAGCGTCAGGCGCAACTGCGCAAGAAGGGCATTTTGCCGTGGTTGCGGCCGGACGCCAAATCGCAGGTCACACTGCGCTACGAGAACGGCAAGCCGGTCGCCGTCGATGCGGTGGTATTGTCGACCCAGCACGCCCCCGGTATCGCCCAAGCCGATATCCGCGAAGCGGTGATGGAGGAGATTATCCAGCACGTGCTGCCGGGCGAGTGGTTGCATAAAGATACTCAGTTCCACATCAATCCAACCGGACAGTTCATCATCGGTGGGCCGATGGGGGACTGCGGTCTGACCGGTCGTAAGATCATCGTCGATACTTACGGTGGTATGGCCCATCACGGTGGTGGCGCATTCTCCGGTAAGGATCCGTCCAAGGTTGACCGCTCAGCGGCTTACGCGGGGCGTTACGTGGCTAAGAATATCGTTGCCGCCGGCTTGGCCGACCGTTGCGAGATCCAGATCTCCTACGCCATCGGTGTCGCCGAACCAACCTCGATCAGCGTTAACACCTTCGGTACTGCCAAGCTGGATGACGATGCGATTGTGGCGCTGATCCGCGATCATTTCGATCTGCGTCCGCGTGGTTTGATTGAGATGCTCGATCTGAAGCGTCCAATCTACCGGGCAACAGCGGCTTACGGTCACTTTGGCCGGGAAGAGCCGAATTTCACCTGGGAAAAGACCGACAAGGCTGATGCATTGCGTCAGGCTGCCGGACTTTAATCCTTTAGCTCGATAGCAAACGTCATGCGCTCTCCTCGCGTCTATCAGCCTCAGCCTCTTTCCGAAGGGGCTGAGTTGTCGTTGAACGATTCAGCCGTCCAGCATCTGGGCCGTGCCTTGCGAATGCGGCCCGGTGAGTCGATTCGGTTATTCGATGGTGCTGGCAACGAACAT
This sequence comes from Motiliproteus sp., assembly GCA_041555595.1. GTDB lineage: Bacteria > Pseudomonadota > Gammaproteobacteria > Pseudomonadales > Balneatricaceae > Motiliproteus. Next base: position 2,674 of record JBFFKD010000087.1, on the reverse strand, counting down.
CAGGCCGAGCTGGTTGAGCTGAGCAAGCGGGCGATCCGGGTGCGGGTCGGTGCTGTCATCGATAATCCTACCGAGTCAGGTTTGGAGGTCGAGCTGGGACAGGTGATGTCGCGCGGCGAGCGGATGGATTATGTGGTGCAGAAGGCGACCGAACTTGGGGTCAGCCGGATCGTGCCGTTATTCAGCGAACGTTGTGAGGTCAAGCTCAACCCCGAGCGCCAGGCCAAGCGAGTCGATCATTGGCAGCAGGTGGCGATCAGTGCTTGCGAGCAAAGCGGTCGCAGTCGGGTTCCAGACATCGCCATGCCACAGCCGTTATCACAATGGTTGCAGCAGTGTGACTGTGAGCTGAAACTGGTATTGCATCCCGATGCAGCGATGCCACTGGCCCAGTGTCAGGCGCCAGCGTCGACAGGGTTGTTGATCGGTCCTGAGGGGGGCTTGAGCGATGCCGAGATAGAGCAGGCCCGAGCCGCCGGGTTTGAGTCGTTGCGGCTCGGACCCCGAGTGCTGCGAACTGAAACAGCACCGGTAACGGCGCTGTCGGTACTGCAATACCTGTGGGGCGATCTAGGCTGAGGGTTCGGATCAGCCTCTTAGCGGATCTTAATTACTTCTTTTTCTTGGCTTCACGGTAGCTCTTGTGGCAGCCCTTACAGCTCTTGCCCAGCGCAGCAAACTTCGACTTAAGAGGCTCTAGCCCCTGACCTGCTACGGCGGCAACATCGCTACTGGCTTTGGCGTAATCGCTGGCCTTTTCGACGATCTTAGAATCAGCGTCCCAGATCTCTGGTAGCGCCTTGGTCTTCATCTTTTTGTCTTTGTTGCTGGTGCCTTCGAGCCACATTGAGCTCATATCGATCTGCGAAACCAGCTTAAGGTTATCGGCTGCGATCTGCGCTTCAGCGGCGTTGTACTCGACCTTGCCTTTAACCATCGCCGCTAGTATGCCGATGTTGAGGGCACTGATCTGCATGTAGCCCTGACGTGATTTGACCGCTTTCTCTTCCGGGGTAGCGGACTGAACAGGGGTGATAATGACACCGGCTAGCGCAACGGCGCAGGCAATCTTGGCAATCTTTGACATGTTGTTCTCCTGTGTAGCACCAGCAGGGTGCCCATGAATATCCGGACTGTGGGTTTAGAGGACGGATTTTGGCGATAGTAGCCGATTAAAAGCGGTAGAGCGAATTCGTTCAAAGCCGTGTAATGATTTGGTAATGATTTGTAAAACAACCCGTGTCGGACCTGCGCTGCTGTATTTAAGCGCGGCTCTGGTACTATGGTCACCTTGTTAGATTTACGGCGGTTAAGGAGCTGTTAGATGGGAATTAAACTCGGCGTGGTGATGGACCCGATCGAAGCGATCAATTTCAAGAAAGACAGCACTATGGCGATGCTTTGGGCCGCGCAGGATCGTGGCTGGCAACTGTATTATATTGAGCAGTCGGGTCTATACCTGCAGGACGGCCGGGCGATGGCCAAGATGGCGTCCTTGAGTGTGAAACGCGATCCTAATGATTGGTTCGAGCGCGGTGAATACCAACAGCTGCCGATGACCGAGTTGGATCTGGTCTTGATGCGTAAAGATCCGCCGTTTGATAACGAGTTTCTGTATAGCACCTACCTGCTGGAGCAGGCCGAACGCGAAGGGGTGATGGTGGTTAACCGGCCGCAGAGCCTGCGTGATTGCAACGAGAAACTGTTTGCCACCCAGTTCCCGCAGTGTTGCCCGCCGGTGTTGGTCAGCCGTGATAACGAACTCTTGAAAGCGTTTCATGCCGAGCATCAAGATGTGATCTATAAGCCGCTCGATGGCATGGGTGGAGCATCGATCTTCCGAGCCAAGGCTGATGATCCTAATTTGAGCGTGATACTGGAGACGCTGACCGAGCACGGCCAGCAGCAGATCATGGCGCAGCGGTTTATCCCCGAAATTGCCGACGGTGATAAACGGATTTTGCTGATCGATGGCGAGCCGGTCGACTACGCGTTGGCAAGGATTCCGTCGCAAGGCGAGACCCGCGGCAATTTGGCAGCAGGTGGTACCGGTGTCGGACGGCCATTAACCGCTCGTGATCGCTGGATCTGCGAGCAGGTCAAACCGGTGATTCGGGAGAAGGGGTTGCTGTTTGTGGGCCTCGATGTGATCGGTGATTATCTGACCGAAATTAATGTCACCAGCCCGACCTGTATTCGTGAATTGAACGACCAGTTCGAGCTTGATATCGCGGGTCAGCTGATGGACGCGATCGCAACCAAGCTATCGCGCTAAAGGTCAGGGCGGCCTCGAATATGGCACAGAGTGCATTTCAGCCAGGCCAGGTCAGCTCGATCGATCGGTTTGGTTTTACCCTGTTTGTGGCGGTGGCGATTCACGCGCTGATCATTCTTGGGTTGGCGTTTGATACCGAGCCACCGGCACCTGCCGCGAAAACCCTAGAGGTCACGCTGGCGCAGTTCCGTAGCGATAAAGCCCCTGACAAGGCTGATTTTATCGCCCAGCAAAATCAGGTCGGTAGCGGTGAGCAACTGCGTCGGGAGTTGGCCTGTCGATATAACGATTGTCCTCCAGGCTGGTTTGGTATTGATGACCCGTCTCAAGCTTTGCAATATCAGAGTTCTTGCCAGGTGTTGTGCGCAGTTCGACAGAGTGCTTTTGGGGTTGAGAAGG
>JBFFKD010000086.1:0-8363 GCA_041555595.1 Motiliproteus sp. | reverse complement strand
GTAGCCAAGCGGTAAGGCAGCGGGTTTTGATCCCGTCACGCGCAGGTTCGAATCCTGCCACCCCAGCCATCGACTTAGATATCAAACACGCCACACAGCCCCCACTCTCTGCCCAACAGGTACCCATCGTGTCAAAACTCATGGTCTTTACCGGCAATGCCAACCCTGCACTGGCCGACAAGGTCGCCAAGAAACTGTGCATCTCTCTCGGCAACGTCTCAGTAGAGCAGTTCAGCGATGGAGAGATCGCTGTGGAACTGAACGAAAACGTGCGCGGCAAGGATGTCTTTATCATTCAATCGACCTGCGCACCGACCAACGACAATCTGATGGAGCTGGTATTGATGGCTGACGCCTTGCGTCGCGCCTCTGCCACCCGTGTTACCGCGGTCATCCCCTACTTCGGCTACGCCCGCCAGGATCGCCGCCCACGCTCGGCCCGGGTACCGATCAGCGCCAAGGTGATCGCCAGCATGATCGCCAACGCCGGCATCGACCGCGTACTGACCGTCGACCTGCACGCCGACCAGATCCAGGGCTTCTTCGACATCCCTGTGGATAACGTCTACGGCTCACCCGTACTACTGAGTGCGATCGAATCCCAAGATTATGATAACCCGATCGTAGTTTCACCCGATGTGGGCGGTGTCGTTCGCGCCCGCGCCGTGGCCAAGCAGCTCAACACCGACTTGGCAATCATCGACAAACGCCGCGAGAAAGCCAACGAATCCCAAGTCATGCACATCATCGGCGATGTCGCCGGTCGTACCTGCGTACTGGTTGACGACATGTGTGATACCGCCGGCACCCTGTGCAAAGCGGCCGACGCCCTGAAAGAACATGGCGCATCTAAAGTTGTCGCTTACGCCACCCACCCGGTCCTATCGGGCAAGGCGATCGCCAACATCAACAACTCCAGCCTTGATGAACTGGTCGTGACCGACACGATCCCGCTCAGCAAGGAAGCACAATCCTGCGATCGCATCCGTCAGCTGACCTTGTCAGACCTGCTGGCCGAATCGATCCGCCGGGTTTGCAACGAAGAATCGATCAGCGCGATGTTCCTGCCTTAAGGCCTCGCCCTTCGGCAACACCGCACTGAACGCAATCGCTGAGGGATACGCTCTCAGCATTAAACACAGCCGTATCGCTCCGGTCGCAGGAGTTATACAGTCTGATTTGAAAGGAAGACACCATGTCTACATTTACCATCAACGCCGCTGTTCGTAACGACCTGGGGAAAGGTGCGAGCCGCCGCCTGCGTCGCTTAGAAAGCACTATCCCTGCTATCGTTTACGGTGGCAAAAACAAGCCTGTCTCTTTGAGCATCGCGCACAAAGACATCATCAAGGCGACTCAGTCTGAGGCCTTCTTCTCTAGCGTCATCACCCTGAACGTCGACGGCAAAGAGCAGAAAGTAATCCTGAAGGATCTTCAGCGCCACCCAGCTAAGAACCAGATCCTGCACGCTGACTTCCAGCGCGCGCTCAAGGGCACCAAGCTAACCGTTACCGTTCCACTGCACTTCATCAACGAAGATATCAGCGCGGCAATCAAACTGGGCGGCAAGGCAACCCACACTATCAACCAGGTTGAGATCAGCTGCGACGCAGCAAGCCTGCCTGAGTTCATCGAAGTTGATATGGAAAACGTCGAAGCCGGTCACATCATCCACCTGTCAGAGCTAGTCCTACCTAAGGGCGTTGAAATCCCTGCTCTGAAACTAGGTACGGATCACGACCAGCCGGTTGCGACTATCGCCCGTAAGCGCGGCGAGTAATCGCCACTCGGCCCCTGTACTGTGACACTACTGTGAGCGCGCCATTGTGAGCCAAACAGTTAAACTGATCGTCGGCTTGGGAAATCCCGGTAGCCAGTACGATCGGACTCGTCACAATGCAGGGGCCGAATTCGTTGAGCAGCTCGCTCAACGCAACCACTGCACCCTGCAGCCGGAAAAACGCTATCACGGCCTGTACGGCAAGATCCGTATCGATGGCCACGAGCTACACCTACTTGTTCCGACCACCTTTATGAACCTCAGCGGTCAGTCAGTACAATCATTAGCCAGCTACTTCAAGATCCCTGTGGACTCTATTCTGGTCGCTCATGATGAACTCGACCTGCCACCCGGAGCCGCTCGTTTAAAACAGGGCGGAGGCCACGGCGGCCACAACGGCCTGCGCGATATCATCGAAAAATTTGGTGGTGATAAAAACTTCCTTCGCCTACGGATAGGTATCGGCCACCCTGGCAATGCCAAACTGGTTCACAACTTTGTATTGGGCCGCGCACCGAGCAGCGAACGAGATCTGACCCAGGCCTGCCTCGACGAGATGCTCAGCACATTACCTACATTACTGACCGATGGCCTGGCCAAGGCGATGAACCGCCTGCACAGCTTTAAAGCATGACGCTTAAAACCTGAATCAGGGCATACAAGCACAACCTTTAGCTCTATCAGCAACCGTAACTAGCGAGCACACTCATTCAGCAGCGCCAGTTAAATACGACTAGCAAGTACAATGACAGGATTACATCATGGGTTTTAACTGCGGCATCGTTGGTCTCCCCAACGTCGGTAAGTCCACCCTCTTCAACGCGCTGACCAAGGCGGGCATCGATGCCGAGAACTTCCCGTTCTGCACCATCGAGCCCAACACCGGCATCGTACCGATGCCAGACCCACGCCTGGACAAACTGGCCGAGATCGTACAGCCGCAGAAAATCCTGCCAACCACGATGGAGTTCGTTGATATCGCAGGCCTGGTGGCCGGCGCATCCAAAGGCGAAGGACTGGGCAACAAGTTCCTAGCCAACATCCGCGAGACCGACGCCATCGCGCATGTGGTGCGCTGCTTTGAGGATGAAAACGTCATCCACGTCGCCAACCAGATCGATCCGCTGGCCGACATCGACATCATCAATACCGAACTAGCCCTGGCCGACATGGACGCGGTCGAGAAGCAGCTCTACAAAGCCAACCGCAACTCCAAGAGCGGCGATAAAGACGCCCTCAAAGCCAAGGCGATTCTAGAGAAACTATTACCCTACCTTGAGCGCGGCGAGCCGATTCGCTCAGCCAAGCTATCCGATGACGAGCAGCAATGGATCAAGCAGCTCAACCTACTGACCGCCAAGCCGACCCTATATATCGCCAACGTCGACGAAGATGGCTTCGACAACAACCCTCACCTCGACAAAGTCACCGAACTGGCTCAAAAAGAGGGCGCCGAGATCGTTGCCGTCTGCAACAAACTCGAGGCTGAGATCGCCGAGCTGGACGACGAAGAACGCGATGAGTTCCTAGCCGACCTCGGCATGGAAGAACCGGGACTGGATCGCGTTATACGCGCCGGTTACCACTTACTAGGCTTACAAACCTATTTCACCGCAGGTGTTAAAGAGGTTCGCGCCTGGACCGTACGGCAGAACGCAACCGCTCCACAAGCAGCCGCCGTGATCCATACCGATTTTGAAAAAGGGTTCATCCGCGCAGAAGTGACCAGCTACGATGACTTCATCGAATATAGCGGCGAGCAAGGTGCCAAAGAGGCCGGCAAATGGCGTCTCGAAGGCAAGGAATACCGGGTTCAGGATGGCGACGTCATCCACTTTCGCTTCAACGTTTAAGGGTCTGAATTTTTTTCTAAAAAGTTGTCGGGACGGGTGTTGACAACCCCCGTCCAACAAGGAATAATTCGCGCCTCATTCGGAGGCTATGTAGCTCAGTTGGTTAGAGCACATCACTCATAATGATGGGGTCACTAGTTCGAATCTAGTCATAGCCACCATTCTCCGAATGATCATCAGATAGAGTTTCTTACTCTGTTGGGGTGTAGCCAAGCGGTAAGGCAGCGGGTTTTGATCCCGTCACGCGCAGGTTCGAATCCTGCCACCCCAGCCATCTATAGCCACTTTCAAAGATATTCACGACAACACCCCAGTGCGGTTAATTTTGTCATCTCCGGCCGATGCTTCTTGCGATTCAAACGTGTAATCTTAGCCCTCTACCCTGGTCAAGACCGCACTAAGGATTTGGTAAGCCATCCATGCAGAATTTGCGTCAGAATCTAAACATTCTTTTCATCGGAGCCTCGACGGAGGTCTCTGAACCGATCATGTCGCGCCTGCGCAGCACACGGCTTGCTCCCCGGGCCGAATCTGCCGACGATCAGGACGAACTGACTGAAGCACTGAAAAAAAACCACTGGGATCTCATTATTTACTGCCAGGGCCACCCGCTGGACCTGAAGCAACTCGGCCAACTCCTCAAGAGTAACAGCAAAGATATCCCGGTACTGGTGCTGGCAGCCGATGCCGGTCCCGAACACCGTATCGATGGCTTGAAACACAAAGCCTGCGCCGTGGTACCGATTGATCAAACCGACATGCTGGTACTGGTGGTTCGTCGCGAGCTTTACCACCTGGAAAACCGCCGCCGCCGCCGAGCCGCCGAGTTCCACCTGATCGAAACCGAAAAGCGTTGCCGTGAACTGCTGCACTCCTCCAGCGAAGCGATCGCTTTCCTCAACCGCAATCACGAGTTCATCTACCTGAACCCGACCCTGCTTGAGATGCTCGGCATCGACCAGAATAAAGAGACGCTCGGCCTCAACCTCGAGCAACTGGTGACCGATCAGGAGCGCAAAAGCCTGCTGTCATTCCTGCAAGCCTATCAGGATGACAGCAGCATCGACCAAGAGATCGAACTGATCATCGACCGCCCCGATGGCAGCGAATTTTGCGCCACTCTGGAGTTCAGCCAGGCCCGCTTCGAGCGCACCCTGTGCACCCAGATCATCGTCCACACGCCGCACGAAAACGCCCTGATGGAAACGATGGCAGAACAGGACCTGATCACCGGCCTGAAGAACCAGTTCTATCTGGCCAAGCGGCTCGACCAATCGGTACAGGGTGCAGTTCGAGCCGACCACGAAGCCAATCTTCTGTATATCTCCCTGGACAACTTCAACTCGATTAAAGCTGAGATCGGTGTTAACGGTGCCGATACCATTGTCCGCGACACCGCCGATATCCTCAAAAAACTGGTCAATCGTGCCCACGTACTGTGCCGCTTCAATCTCGACGCCTTCGTCGTTATTTTCGGCGATTCGGATTCCGATAAAGCGGTCAAACTGGCTGACCAGATCCGCGAAGCGGTCGAAGGTAATCTATCCGAGGCCGCTGGCGCCCAGATTCAAACCACTTGCAGCATCGGTGTAACCCCGATCACGGCCGATTCGACCAGTGCTCAGGATATCCTCCGCATCGCCCAGAGCGCCTCCGAAGCGGTACGCACCAAAAACTCGACAGGCAACGGCGTCAACCTGGTCGTTCCCGAGGAGAAAGAGGAGGATGAAGGGCTATCGATCAAGAAACTGCGCGTTGCGATCAAAGAGGGCAACTTCAAACTACTGTTCCAACCCCTTGTTAGCCTGCGCGGCGAGCACGACAGCATCTACGAGGTACTGCTACGACTGATCGACAAAGATGATCAGGAAGTATCGCCTAACATGTTTCTGACCATGCTCGACCACGCAGAGGTGAGCACCGAACTCGATCGCTGGGTTATTGCCGAGAGCATCCGTCAACTGGCCGAAGAACACAAAAAAGGGCGTAAGAATCGCCTCTTTATCAACCTGACCGGTCGCTCACTGGAAGACCCACGCCTGCTGCACTGGATTCGTGACCAACTGGCTGAACAACAGGTTCCGGGCGACAGCCTGATCTTCCAGTTCAGCGAATCGGATGCCTCGACCTACCTAAAATACGCCAATATCTTTACCCAGGGACTGGCCCAGCTCCACGCCAGCGCCTGTATCAAGCATTACGGCAGCTCGATCGACTCAGAGAACGTGTTACGCCATGTGCCGGCACAACATATCAAGCTCGATGGCTCTTTTGTACAGGAACTCGACGATCCGGAAAAACACGAAGCGTTCGACAAGCTGGTCGAGCCGCTACGAATCAACGAAAAGATCATCGTCGCTCCCCTGGTCGAAGGCACTAACGTGATGAGTAAACTGTTCCGTGCCGGCGTCCACTTCATTCAGGTCTATTACCTGCAAGCGCCGCGTGAACGAATGGATTACGACTTCTTCAGCGACTCCTAGACCTGTTCAGCAACGACGAACAGCCCAGCTAACGCCGCTCTAAAAACCCCCGACAAGCGCCAACCAGCCGCATGAGATCTGGCTGTTTGGCGTAATTTCCGCTATCCTAGCGGGCTTTTTCGCACCCTGCCACAGCTCGGATTAATCGAGCCACAGCAGCAATCGCGCACCCAACAGTGTCAACTTGAACAACAGCGTCCGTTTGATCAGCAGCATCGTTGATGCCACTGTCGACGACCCGATGGATACCGACCCGATGAACATCCGTGACCTTCTCAGCAGCCGCGTTCGTGACGCGATGACCGCCGCCAACATCCCTGCCGACTGCCAGCCGATGATCATGCTGGGCAAAAACCCACAGCTGGGCGACTACCAAGCCAACGGTGCGATGGCCGCCGCCAAGCGGATGAAGAGCAACCCACGCGACCTCGCCGCCCGCATCCTCGAGCAGCTCGATCTGGAGGGGATCGCCGAGCAAACCGAGATAGCAGGTCCCGGCTTCATCAACATCAAGCTGTCACCGATCTGGCTATCACAGCAAGTTACCGAGCTGCGTCAAGACCCACGACACGGCGTCGAAACAGCCCAGCAGCCACAAACGATGGTGATCGACTACTCAGCGCCGAACCTGGCCAAAGAGATGCACGTCGGCCACCTACGCTCGACCATCATCGGTGATGCGCTGGCGCGCATCTTGGAAGCGCAGGGCCACAAGGTGGTTCGCCAAAACCACGTCGGCGACTGGGGCACTCAGTTCGGGATGCTGATAACCCACCTGCAAGATCAGGTAGAGCTAGGGGACGGAACGGTAGCGTTAGCGGACCTTGAAGAGTTCTATCGCGAATCCAAAGTCCGGTTCGATGAGGACGAAGCTTTTGCCGCGCGTGCGCGCGATAACGTGGTCAAGTTGCAAGCCGGCGATGCCGATGCGTTGCAAAAATGGAAACAGTTTATCGATATCTCGGTTGCCCACAGCGAAGAGATCTACAGCAAACTCAATGTCACCCTAGGCCATCAGCACATCCACGCCGAGAGCGCCTACAACGACGCCCTACCCGGCGTAATCGAGACACTGCAGCAGCAAGGCCTGGCCGTTGAAGACCAGGGGGCGCAGGTGGTATTCCTGGATGAGATGGCCGACAAAGAGGGCAATCCGCTGCCGATGATCGTGCAGAAATCCGGCGGGGGCTATCTGTATGCCACCACGGACCTGGCTGCCGTCGACTACCGCTGTCACCAACTCAACGCCGACCGCATCCTGTACTTTATCGACGCGCGCCAATCGCTGCATATGAAGCAGGTGTTCGCCGTCGGTCGTAAAGCCGGCTTCGCTACTGAGCATTGCTCACTCGAACACCACGCCTTCGGCACCATGATGGGCCAGGACGGCAAGCCGTTCAAAACCCGCAGCGGCACCACCGTCAAGCTAAGCGCCCTGCTGGATGAGTCGGTGGTTCGCGCAGCTCAGCTACTCAAGGACAAAAACTCAGAACTCACCGAAGCCGAGCAAGCCGCCGCCGCCCGTAAGATCGGCATCGGCGCGGTCAAGTACGCAGACCTAGCCAAGACTCGTACCAACGATTACATCTTCAGCTGGGACAGCATGCTCAGTTTTGAAGGCAACACCGCACCCTATCTACAGTACGCCTACACTCGAATTCAGAGCATCTTCCGCAAGGCCAATACCGAAGTGAACGCCCTGCCGGGTGGGATCAGCATTATCGAACCACAAGAAAAAGCACTGGCACTGAAACTGCTGCAATTTGGCGAAGCGGTCAATCAGGTAGCCCGCGAGGCATACCCCCACCAGCTATGCAACTATCTGTACGAGCTATCGAGCCTGTACATGAGCTTCTACGAAGCCTGCCCGATTCTGCGTAGCGACATCGAGCCCGAGGTGCGCAACAGCCGCCTGCAGCTATGCGATGCCACCGCCAAGACCCTCAAAGCCGGACTGGAACTGCTTGGCATCGACGTGATGGAACGCATGTAAGACTTATAGCCCTCTAAAATAAAAAACCGCGTTCTGATACGCGGTTTTTTTTGATGGCAACCTAGTCAATAATTGGACTAAAACCAGCCACGTCTGTCCAGGTCATCCCGACAGCTACCCAGTTGGGCCCGATACCGAGCGGCATTGCGCTCCACTTTCTTAGCCACCCCAACCAACCAACCCATTTTGTTGTAGCTCTTACGCTTAAAACCGCCGTGACCCTCGTGATAGGCCAGGTACTGATTGCGCGCATC
>JBFFKD010000085.1:0-8384 GCA_041555595.1 Motiliproteus sp. | reverse complement strand
TTCCAATTGATCCTGCTGGGTCGGTTTGACCAACCGACGGTAGCTATCGGCCAGATTAGAAAACTGTGACAACAGTTCCTGATCCGACTGTTGGTGAGTCTGGGCACGCCAACGCAGGTAGGAAACGTCCTGCTCCATTTGACGGGATAATTGATGTAGCGACATGGCAACCTCCGTGTTGCAAGAAACGTGCTTTAGATGGCGCCCTGAATTGGCGACTGTTTTATCTCAAAGTTTTGTTATTAAAACCAATATCATAACTGTAAATTCAGCATAGTCAGTCTATATAACCTTGTCAAAAGCGATCAATTCGATAACGACAGCTCAGACTATTGCGACTCACTACTGCATATCGATATAAGCACGTTCAACATCACGAATATCCAACTCCAGGATCGTCGCGTAGGTATCCGTCTGGACCGGGTAGGTCTTGACCACTCGCGCACCGCGAATAATGCCGCCAACCGCCGCGTTAAACTGATCATTCTGGGTCACCATCTCGCGTACCTGAGTGGTTCCGAACAGGTGCTGGCCGTGAACAATCGCCGCCAGTTCCTGGTATGCCTGCAACTTCGATGCACGCATCGCCAGCAGGACTTTTTGGCTCTGGGTTTGCCCAGGCTGCAAGCTGATAGGAGCATAACCGGTGGCGGTCACGATCCGCGCCCGGGTTTCAACCTGTGTTACAGCGTTGTACGCTTGTTGCTCGCGTTGTGCGTCCTGCGCTTTGGCGTAGTAGTACTGCATCGTGTCGCAGCCACCGAGCAACACCAATGCCATCAGCACCACACCACATTTAATCATTGTTGCAATCATTATCGTCTCGCTACCTTGAGTCTACTGCGCGACCGGGACGCCGCCGTTCTCGATGATCATACCCTCACGACTGCTGAACGGGTCATAACCGGGCAGACTACCTTCGAGCTGTTGAATACCGAACTCCGACTGACCGGTTGCCACCACTTGATTGGTGACGGTATCGAGCATCCGAGCATTGACGGTGACGCCATCAGAGTTAACGGTATAACTTCCCCCTAGCACGTAACTGATCCGATGCTGCCGGTAGAACTCGCTCAACGGCAACTCCTGCTCATCGCGATCGGCAAAAGCGATCACTCGATGATCGATTAGATTAAATCCGCGCGCCTGCAACTCATGAAAGAAGCCTTCGGCAATCTCGTCACCCAGAGTATGGCGACGCTCGGCCTGAGACAGGTCGACAAAACCACTAATCGCGATCGGTAGCCGCTTAATCCCTCTCTTGGTCAGACTGGTTTCGAGCTGTTCTGCCATCTGTCTTACCGATGTACCCAGATAGCGTACCGGCACATTCAACGCACTGCGCTGTGCCGGATCTTGTGGCTGAAGCTGCTGCGGGTTTAATACCTTAACCGCTACCGCGTTATCGACGATCACGTGGGTAGGTTGCTGACTACAACCGCTGCTAATCAGTAAAGCGAGTATGCAAAAACCAAGGGATTTGTTCATCAATCTCAGATCCAGTCCTGTTTGGGCAGAAAATACCACAAAAGCCTCTCCACAGCAGCCGTTTAAGTCGCCTCACCGGAACCGCTTAAGTTTGCATAGCCGCTAGAATTTAATTAGCTTACGCGTTACTTCTATGTAATCCGATTAGGTCATCATGTTTTCATCGCTTCGCATCCTATTTAGCTGCCTTACGTTACTGCTTACCAGCGCCTTCGCTTCTACCGCAATGGCGATCAGCATCGAGGCCGAAGGCTCGGCCCTGATCTACAACCAAGATCTGCCATCAGCCCGACATCAGGCGCTGCGTAATGCCTCACAACAAGCTCTGTTGCAGACCGGAGCCCAAATCAGTAGCGCTCAGACTGTCGATCAGGGTGTTATCCGGATCGATAACCTACGGATAAAAACCCTTGGCAGCCTCAGTAACGTACGGGTGATCAAAGAGCAGGTCAAAGGCGATCGCTTCTGGCTTAGAATTCGAGCCGATGTCACGACCGCCGAGAGTTGTGCCCTCGGCGACGCCCATACCCGTTATACAAAATCTGCCGCGATCGCTGCCTTTCCGCTGCTCCACCGCCAACAAGCGGCACTAGGCAACCTCTATTCAGCCGAGCAGCAACTGTCCCATGCGCTGACCAAGTCACTCAACAGCGATGGCGTGCTGCGGGCGATGAACGCCTCGCAACTGTCGGTTAATCCGGCACCGCAGACTGCCGCCAGCCACCAACAACCGCAAGGGCCGTTAACCGAATCGCTGCAGAATTTCAGCGAACTGGACGTTCAGTTTATTGTTTCCGGCGTGATCCGCGATCTAAGCCCATACGATCCAACCCGCCACGATGAGCAGGTGATCTGGAAGGTACTCTACGATCAAGCTGATTTTCGCAGCAAGCAACGTCTGCGTAACTTTGCCATCGATCTCTTTATCCACGACGGTTTCACTGGAACTTTGTTGTTCAGCCGCAGCTACCGCACGGCGGGGTTCTGGGATGCCAACGATACCGACCAGGTCGGTTTCTATACTCCGGCCTTCCTAAAGACCGATTACGGCCAAAATGTCCGCACCCTGCTTACCCAGGCCAGCGCTGAAGTGAACCAACAGCTACAGTGTGAACCGTTCCGCGCCCGAATCGTCCGTACCCAGAGCAATCAACTGACGTTTAATGCGGGCTCGGTCGTTGGCATCCAGCCGGGTGATCAGTTCCGTTTGTTCCGCAAGTCGGTGTTTTACGATACCCTCGATCAAGCCCACATCAAACTTGAAGACACCCGTTCCAGCGTTGTGGTCAACGAGGTTCAACCCCGTTTCTCGGTCGCCAATATGGATGCCGATGCGATCGAGCTCAACATCCAACAGGACGATGTGTTGATGGCCTGGTAACAGCTCCCGCTGATCTGGATCATGCTAGCCAGATACCCGGCTTGTTATGATTAGACCCAGTCGAGCCCCCTGTCTTGAATAACAAAACCGCCAAGCAGCTGGAGAGCAAGCTATGCCAAAGGCATCTGAGCCCAAAAAAACAGAGATGGCGGTCAACACCGCCGTCAGTAAACATAAGTCGCGGGCATAAGCCGATGAGTCGCACTGTAGCTTTTCAAGCCATTGCCATTACGGCGATCGTCGCGTTGTTCTCGGGTTGTCAGAAGCAAGATTCCGACACGATGACCAAGGCCGAGATCAAAGCACAAAAAGAGATGGCCCTGCTCCAAAAAACGGCCACACAACCGAGCCTGGCAGCTCCGATGTCACAGACAGCACTACCCGACTTCGGCCAGATCGGCGATGTTAAAACCAAGAAACGCGCCTTCTTCGATTTCTTACAGCCGATGATCGAACAGGAGAACCAACATCTAATCCAACTGCGCCAACACTTTACTAAGCTACAACAGCTGCTCAAACAGCAAGGCAAACTCCACCCCAGCGATCAAAAATGGCTCACCCAAGCAGCCCGTCTCTATCGCGCCAATGCCGATACGCCAACACAGCAGCTCAAGTTACTGTTGGCTAAGGTCGACCAGATCCCGCCAGCGCTGGTCAAAGCTCAGGCGGCTAATGAATCGGCCTGGGGAACTTCCCGTTTTGCCCGCCAAGCCAACAACCTGTTCGGACAATGGTGCTTTACCCCCGGTTGCGGCATCGCTCCATTACAACGCGGTCCTGATCAAGACCATGAGGTACAGGCCTTTAGCTCCGTCGCCGCGGGGTTACGCAGCTACTTCACCAACCTCAACGGCAACAAAAGCTACACCGATCTTCGCCAGATCCGTCGTTGCCTCAACAGCCAGCAACAGCCGCTCAGCGGTCGAGCGTTAGCCGCTGGTCTGACCCACTACTCGGCTCGCGGCGGCCATTATGTCGAAGAGCTGCAGGCGATGATCCGAATCAACAAACTCGAGCCCTGGCAGACCCTCTGGTGGGGTGATTCCGATCCCGATCACGCCTGCTATCCTCTGGTGCAGATCGAAGCGGATCATCCCGACCCGGTGGTTGCAATTGCACCGGATGATACCGCGTCCGCCTCGCTGGCATCAGACGCCAATCAAGCATCGACAGCCCAGAGCTCAGTCAGCGCAGTAATAACGTCACATAGCACCCTCTCGATCTCATTCGCGGCGCTGTCTTCGACGTCATCATCCCCACTGTCATCATCAGCGCTACCGGCCTCAGCATCAGCGCTGTCAGCAGTCGCCTTCTCGTCAGTGCTTGCTGGCCCATCGGCGTTACAGACTTTGGCGGCGGGGGCCATTTCCGGCCCTGTGGACCTGATCATTGAGCCCACTGCAGCCTCGGAGCCTACACCTAGCCTTTCAACAGAGTTGAACAACCCGGTTCGCTAGAGACAGGTTACCCACACTTTAGCCAACCGAACCTCGGTGACGATGGGTCATCAAGTTCCATGGAACACGACGATGGACAAACCGTTCTCAAACGCCTGCGCCAATAACCAGCAACCGATCCTGCAAGTACTCGAACAGCTGTTCGCGCAGCAGCAAACAATATTAGAGATCGGCAGCGGTACCGGTCAGCACGCGGTCTATTTCGGCGCCCGCTTACCACACTTGCAGTGGCATACCAGCGACCGTATCGAGAATCATCCGGCAATCCGTTTATGGTGCGATGACGCCGGGCTGGATAACGTCCACCCACCGATCGAACTCGATGTCTGCCAACCGCATTGGCCTTCGCTGAGTCCTGATGCGATATTTAGCGCCAACGCTGTCCATATCATGGGCTGGCCCGAGGTGAAGGTGCTATTTGCCAGAGCTGGCGAACAGTTACGAACCGATGGCCTGCTGGTACTGTATGGCCCGTTTAATTACCACAACCGCTACACCAGCGACAGCAATGCTCGCTTCGATAGTTGGCTCAAACAGCAAAATCCGGTCAGTGCGATACGTAACTTCGAAGACTTGGACCGACTCGCCAACCGGGCTGGGTTGCAGTTACGCGAAGATATCGCGATGCCGGCGAACAACCGAATTTTGTGTTGGCAGAAAAGTAGCGACTAAAACTGATCGAGCGGCACCTCAGACAACGGTGCTGGAAGCTTGACCTGGCAGGAGCGATGGCCTGCGCCGCTATCAAGAGATCAACAACTGATCAATCCGCTCTAGCATCGACTCGGAGTTGAGGTAGTCCAGCGGTAACAACCACCGCTGCGAGCCCCGCTCTAGAATCAGGCTCGGGTAGCCCTGCGCACCCAACTGCTGGCAGCGCACCATATCACCTAACAAACGAGCCTGGGTTGAATCGGCATTTAAATCGGCTCTGAACCGTTCCAGATCCAATCCCAGTCCCGACGCCAGTTCGATCAGAGTGCTATCGTCGGATGGATTCTGTGCGTTGAGGTAGTAAGCCTGCTGGATCGCCTGCGTCATCAGCGAATGATATTGATCGCCCTGGTTCGTCGCAGCGATCACCGCTCGGCAGGCCGGATAGGTCGAACGCCTCGGGGCACACAGCCGCCAGAAATCAAAATTAAATTCAGTGCCAGGGATCTGCTGGCCAATCCGCTGCCAGGTCTGCTGCAGGAACTGCTGCATCTCGGCAGGCATCGGTGCATCGCTATCGACAGCCAACCCTCCCAGCAGTCGCACCACCGCTACCGATGGGGGTAATTGATCTTGCAGCCGCTGCCAGGTTCGAGCAAACCCCCAACACCAGCTGCACATCGGATCGTGGGCATAGTAAAGCGTGACATTCATAGTGAGCCTGCTCCCGTTAACAACACAACGATCGACTCGTCGTCAGGCGACATCGATGTGACGACAGCCTAGCGTTGATGGCTGATCGCAGCAATGCCCATTCGAAGCGACAGACAGGTCGTTAACCCCCCTCTCGTGGGTGTTTCCATCGAACTTTTAACGGCCATCTAGAACGTCCCAAAGCAGCTACCCGACACAAAAAAAGCCCGCTTGATTACCAAGCGGGCTTATTGCAGATCTATTCCAACACCCTAGAATAACTAAGCCAGATTATACACGAACACCACTAGCACCGCGGCCGGAGTCAGGAATCGCAATACGAACATAAAGCTCTTGTAGGCTAGACCGTTGCCCAGCGCCAGCTCGTCCTCACTAACCTGACTCGACAAAAACCAGCCGACGAACAATGCCACCAGCAAGCCGCTGAGCGGCATCATCAGGCTGGCGGTGACAAAGTCGAGCAGGTCAAACAGAGTCTTGCCTTCGAACCGTTCAAACATCGCCAGCGGTGTTACATCAGCCCACACGTTGAACGACAGGACAGTCACCACGCCGAGCAGCCAAACACTGATGCCGCCGATCAGAGTCGCGGTCAACCTTGAGAAACCGTTGCTCTCGGACAGCCACTCGACCACAGGCTCCAGCAGCGAGATCGCCGAAGTGATCGCAGCCACGACCAGCAAGATAAAGAACAGGCTGCCGAAGAGGACACCACCGGGCATCTGGCTGAACGCCAGCGGCAGGGTCTGGAAGATCAAACCCGGGCCGGCACCGGCCTCCAAACCATTGGCGAACACCAACGGGAAGATCGCCAGCCCCGCAAGCAACGCCACTACCGTATCGAGCACCGATACGGTTACCGCGGTCTTCACGATCGAGACGTTTTTTGGCAGGTAGGAGCCGTAGGCCATCATCACGCCCATCCCCAGGCTCAGGGTAAAGAACGCGTGACCCAGCGCGGTCAGCACGCCATCGGTGGTCAGCTTGGAAAAGTCGGGATTGAACAGGAAGTTAAAGCCAGCCGCGAATTTATCGGTACTCATCGCAAAACCGACCATCACCAGCAACAACACGAACAGCAGCGGCATCAAGATACTGATTGCCCTCTCCATGCCCGAGCGGATGCCACGAGCAACGATGATGATCACCAGCGCCATAAACAGCGAGTGCCACATCATCAGCGTACCGGGATCACCGAGCAGACCGCCGAACATCGCACCGATCTGCTCGCTGCTCGCGCCGACGAAGGCTCCTCCCGCCGAGTTACCGACATAGGCCAGCGCCCACCCGCCGATCACCGAATAAAACGACAGGATCAAAAACGAAGCCAACATACCCATGCCACCGACCCACTTCCAGCGCGGCGACAAGCCACCGCTGGAGACCAGATTCCGCATGCTGTTGAGCGGGCTGCAACCGCCACGCCGACCGATCATCACCTCGGCGATCATGATCGGGATACCGACCACGGCGATGCACAGCAGGTAAACCAATACAAAGGCCCCACCGCCGTTCTCACCGGTGATGTAGGGGAATTTCCAGATATTACCCAGCCCAACCGCCGAACCGCTGGCAGCCAAGATAAAAGCCAGCCGTGAAGACCACATCGGATGGGTCGACCCCTCGGCCTGGCTGGTTGCCGACATTGCGGCACTGTCTTGAATTACTTGAGTCACGTTACTGTCTCCGTTTGTTATCGTTATGGGAGTTATTTAATCGTTATAGGCGTTAAGCGATGACGACGTCAGGGCTCATAAAGCGCTCTTCAGCCAGCTCGTTGGCGATCTCGCCAGTGGGGCGGTTGGCTTCATCGGCACGCAGAAAGATCTGCTCCAAGGTAGCGGCGATCGATTCGATATGCGTCCGCACCTTGTGGTGATCGTGACCAATCCGTTCGTAATAGATATCGATAATGCCGCCGGCGTTGATGGCGTAGTCGGGGGTATAGAGAATGCCTTGATTACGCAGCATCGCATCATGGCGGGGCGCTGCCAGCTGGTTATTGGACGCACCGGCGATAACCCGCGCTTTGATCTGCGGAATCGATTGATCATTGAGCACCGCACCCAGCGCACAAGGCGCCAGCACATCGACGTCGAGACTCAGAATCTGCTCGGCAGAGACCGCTATCGCGCCTAGATGGTCGACCGCACGCTCAACCTGATCGGAATGGATATCGCTGACAAACAGTTCAGCACCCGCCGCAGACAGGTGCTGCGCCAACCGGAAGCCAACATTGCCGACCCCTTGCACGGCCACTTTCAAGCCCCGCAGGTCATCACGTCCCAGTCGGTGTTTCACTGCGGCACGCAGACCGACAAAGGTGCCGTAGGCGGTCGCCGGCGACGGATCACCGTTGCACGGGTTGCCGTCAATACCGGTACGCTCGGTGACGCCGGCAACGTTGTCGGTATGGCGCGCCATCACTTTCAAGTCGGCGACCGAGGTGCCAGAGTCTTCGGCGGCAATATAGCTATCGCCCATCTGCTCCAGAAAGCGGCCCATCGCTTCGAGTAGTGCTTCGCTTTTATGCTGGCGTGGATCACCTAGGATGACTGACTTGCCACCGCCCAGCGCGATATTAGCCAGCGCCGACTTATAGGTCATCCCTTTGGATAACCGCAGTACATCACGCAGCGCTTCTTCATCGCTGGCGTAGTTCCACATACGGCAACCGCCCAGTGCGGGGC
>JBFFKD010000084.1:0-8417 GCA_041555595.1 Motiliproteus sp. | reverse complement strand
ACTGAAGGCACAGGCAATCAGCCAGATGGTCGATCAAATTCTAGCCCTGGAAGCTGGTAGCAAAGTGATGCTACTAGCGCCGGTAGTACAGGGCCGCAAAGGCGAACATCTGCATTTGTTCGACAACCTTAAGGCACAGGGCTTTGTCCGTGCTCGGATTAACGGCATCGTCACCGATCTGGACAATCCGCCGGAGCTGGATAAGAACAAGAAGCACAACATCGAAGTGGTTATCGACCGTTTCAAGGTGCGTGATGATATCCAACTCCGGCTGGCGGAGTCTCTCGAGACCTGCATCGGACTCAGCGACGGCCTGGCGATCCTGGCGGCGATGGATGATACCGATCAGCCAGATATGATCTTCTCAGCCCGGTTCGCCTGCCCACAGTGCGGCCACAGCATCCAGGAACTTGAACCACGCCTCTTTTCATTCAACAACCCGCACGGAGCCTGCGCCCAGTGCGATGGTCTCGGCGTCAAACTGATTTTCGATCCAACCAAGGTGGTTGCCGATCCAACCCTGACACTGGCCCAAGGTGCTATTCGCGGTTGGGATCGCCGCAGTGCCTATTACTACCAACTCCTAAAGGCGGTAGCCACACACTATGGTTTTGATACCAACACCCCATTCGGCCAACTCAGTAAGGCACACCAACAGCGCATTTTGCAGGGGAGCGGTAGCGACAAGATTGAGTTTCATTATCTAAGTGATCGTGGCGATCTGACACTCAAGTCACACCCATTTGAAGGGATCATTCCCAACATGCAGCGGCGCTACCGCGATACTGAATCACAGACCGTACGCGAGGATCTGGCTCGCTACCAGGCACAACAGCAATGCCCATCATGCGAAGGTTCACGACTCCGGCGCGATGCCCGCCATGTGTTTATCGACCAACACAACATTGCCGACATCACCGCACTGCCGGTCGGCAGCGCGACCGAATACTTTGAACAACTACAACTACCCGGCAAACAAGGCGAGATCGCCGACAAGATCCTCAAGGAGATCGGCGTTCGTCTCAACTTCTTGGTCAACGTCGGACTAGACTACCTGACCCTTAACCGCAACGCAGATACCCTATCCGGCGGTGAAGCACAGCGTATTCGACTGGCCAGCCAGATCGGCGCCGGCCTAGTCGGTGTGATGTATATCCTCGACGAGCCATCGATCGGTCTGCACCAACGCGACAATGAACGACTGCTGGCGACACTGACCCACCTCCGCGATCTGGGCAACACCGTAATCGTGGTCGAGCACGACGGGGACGCGATCCGATTAGCAGACCATGTGATCGACATCGGCCCAGGCGCCGGTGTCCACGGCGGCGAGATTATCGCCCAAGGCACGCCTGAAGAGGTAATGAATACCGCAGCCTCTATCACCGGCCAGTATCTGACCGGCACCCGCCAGATTGAAGTACCACACAAACGCAACCCGGCCGATCCAAAGCGCCAGCTCAAACTCAATCAAGCCAGCGGCAACAACCTGCAAGCAGTTGACCTGAGCATACCGCTGGGACTGATGACCTGTATTACCGGTGTCTCAGGCTCAGGTAAATCAACACTGATCAACAACACGCTCTACCCGCTGGCAGCTACCGAGCTCAACAACGCCACGACGCTGCAAGCTCAAACACACAGCAGCATTAATGGCTTAGATCAGCTTGATAAGGTGGTCGATATTGACCAGAGCCCGATCGGTCGGACGCCGCGCTCCAACCCGGCAACCTACACCGGTATCTTTACCCCGGTGCGTGAATTGTTTGCCGCCACACACGAGGCCCGCTCACGCGGTTACAAGCCTGGACGATTCAGCTTCAATGTCAAAGGTGGTCGTTGTGAGTCATGCCAGGGCGACGGCGTGATCAAGGTTGAGATGCACTTCCTGCCCGATATCTACGTCCCGTGCGATGTCTGCAAAGGCAAGCGCTACAACCGTGAGACGCTGGAGATCACATACAAAGGTAAAAACATCCATCAGGTACTCGACATGACAGTGGAAGACGCCCATCAGTTTTTCAGTCCGGTACCGATGCTCGCTCGACGACTGCAAACCCTTATGGATGTCGGTCTGTCGTATATCAGACTAGGACAGAGCGCCACCACGCTATCGGGTGGTGAAGCGCAGCGGGTCAAGCTCTCCAAGGAACTATCCAAGCGCGATACCGGCAACACACTGTACATCTTGGACGAACCCACAACAGGCTTACACTTCTACGACATCCAGCAGCTACTTAACGTACTGCATCGATTGCGCGATCACGGCAACACCGTGGTGGTGATTGAGCACAACCTTGACGTAATTAAGACTGCCGACTGGATTGTCGATCTAGGGCCGGAAGGAGGTATAAATGGCGGTCGAATCATCGCCACAGGAACACCGGAGCAGGTAGCAGCAGCCGAGCAGTCACACACAGGGCGTTTCCTGAAGCCGTTACTGGACAAGGTAAAAAGATAACGGGACACAACAGCGCAAGCGTGCTGGGTAACAAGGGCCCAGCAGCGCTCTCTGACAACAACAGCATGATCAAAATTCAGACCAAAAAAAACCCGGTATTAACCGGGTTTTTTGTCACACTGAGAAGTAGCTAAGCCTTAAGACTCTTCAACTTCTTCAGCAGCAACCGGACGGTCAACCAACTCAACGTAGGCCATAGGCGCATTGTCACCAGAGCGGAAACCGCACTTGAGAATACGAATATAACCACCAGGACGGTTCGCGTAGCGAGGACCCAGTTCATTGAACAGCTTACCGACTGCCGCATCGCTGCGGGTACGGTCGAATGCCAGACGGCGGTTTGCAACAGAATCGTTCTTAGCCAGAGTGATCAATGGCTCAGCAACGCTGCGCAGTTCTTTAGCTTTTGGCAAAGTCGTCTTAATCAGCTCGTGCTCAAACAGGCTTACCGCCATGTTCTTGAACATCGCTTTACGATGCGAGCTGTTACGATTAAGTTGACGGCCACTTTTACGATGACGCATGTTTAATTCCTTACGAAACTAGACGTTTTTATTCAAGATGGCTTAAGAAGCCACCTTGTCGTCGTTTTTCAGGCTAGCTGGTGGCCAGTTCTCAAGACGCATGCCCAGAGACAGTCCCTTAGAGGCTAGAACGTCTTTGATTTCAGTCAGAGACTTCTTGCCCAGGTTTGGCGTCTTCAGCAACTCAACTTCAGTCCGCTGAATCAGATCACCGATGTAGTACAGATTTTCGGCTTTCAGACAGTTCGCAGAACGAACAGTCAGTTCCAGATCATCAACAGGACGAAGCAGGATCGGATCGATCTCGGGCTCAGGCTCGGCCTCGGCAACGCCGGACTCACCTTCCAGATCAACAAAGGCAACCAGCTGCTGCTGCAAGATAGTTGCAGCGCGACGGATCGCTTCTTCGGGATCAATTGCACCGTTGGTTTCCAGATCGATAACCAGCTTATCCAGATCGGTACGCTGCTCAACACGAGCGCTTTCAACCACGTAAGATACGCGGCGAACAGGGCTATAACTCGCATCTAACAACAGACGACCGATAGGACGGCTGTCTTCATCGCCATTGTCACGCGTATCCGCAGCAACATAACCACGACCACAAGTGACCTTCAGCTGCATAGACAGCTCGGCCTTATCACTCAGATGAGCAATCACGTGGTCAGGATTGGCAAGTTCGATATCCTGATTCAGTTGTATATCAGCTGCAGTAACAACACACGGACCTTTTTTGGTCAGCGTCAGCAGCGCTTCTTCACCATTGTGCATGGCGACGGAAACGCCCTTCAGGTTAAGCAAGATTTCAATAACATCTTCCTGAACACCTTCAATAGAGCTGTACTCGTGCTGCACACCATCAATCTCAACTTCTGAGATTGCGCAACCAGGCATCGAGGACAAAAGGATCCGTCGCAGCGCATTACCCAGTGTGTGGCCGAAACCACGCTCTAGCGGCTCGAGAGAGACCTTGGCACGAGTGCCAGAGATCTCTTGTACGTCGATACGACTAGGGCTAAGAAATTCGTTTACAGAAGACTGCATTTGTTTCCACCTAGCAATAATTACTTGGAGTACAGTTCAACGATCAGGTGTTCGTTGATATCTGCAGACAGCTCTGTGCGTTCTGGGGCAGCTTTGAAAGTGCCTTCCATCTTCGCGCTGTCGACATCAACCCACTCGATCACTGTACGCTGAGAAGCCAGTTCCAGTGCGTTCTTGATCCGCAGCTGAGCCTTAGCCTTTTCACGAACAGTGACAACATCACCGGCCTTAACCTGGTAAGAAGCGATGTTAACCGTTTGACCATTCACAAGAATTGCTTTGTGTGAAACGATCTGACGAGCTTCGGAGCGAGTTGCACCGAATCCCATGCGGTAAACCACGTTATCCAGACGGCTCTCCAGCAGCTGCAACAAGTTCTCACCGGTAGCGCCTTTAAGACGAGCGGCTTCTTTGTAGTAGCCACGGAACTGACGCTCCAGAATGCCGTAAATACGACGAACTTTTTGCTTTTCACGCAGCTGCAGACCGTAGTCAGAAAGACGACTACGACGTGCGCCGTGTACTCCCGGAGGAGTTTCTGCCTTGCACTTCGAATCTAGTGCACGAACGCCGCTCTTAAGGAACAGGTCCGTCCCTTCGCGACGAGACAGTTTACATTTTGGTCCAATATATCGAGCCATTTTACCGTCTCCTGATTAAACGCGACGTTTCTTCGGCGGACGACATCCATTGTGCGGGATAGGCGTCACGTCGGTGATGTTAGTGATCTTGTAACCTACGTTGTTCAAAGCACGAACAGCAGATTCACGACCCGGTCCAGGGCCTTTCACGAACACGTCGAGATTTTTCAGACCATACTCTTGGGCGGCTTGACCAGCACGCTCAGCAGCAACCTGTGCAGCGAACGGAGTGGACTTACGCGAACCACGGAAACCAGAACCACCTGCAGTGGCCCAGCTCAGAGTATTACCTTGACGATCGGTAATGGTCACGATTGTGTTGTTAAACGAAGCGTGGATGTGAGCGAACCCATCAACCACTTGCTTAGTAATTTTTTTGCGTTGTGTGCGAGCACCTGGCTTAGCCATATCGGTATATTCCTATCGCTTCCACTACTTACGGATCGGTTTACGTGGGCCCTTACGGGTACGCGCATTAGTCTTAGTGCGCTGACCACGAACCGGCAGACTGCGACGGTGGCGAATACCACGGAAACAGCCAAGGTCCATAAGACGCTTGATATTCATGTTTACCTCACGACGAAGGTCACCTTCAACTGTTAGTTTGGTGACTTCGGCACGTAGGCCATCCAGTTGTTCTTCAGACAGGTCTCCGATTTTTACATCGGTCGCCAAGCCTACTGTGTCGCACAGCGACTTAGCAGTAGTGCGGCCAACTCCATAGATGTAAGTCAAGGAGATCACCGCATGCTTATTGTCTGGAATATTGACGCCAGCTATACGGGCCATTCAATTTACTCCGTTATCGGCTGTCCGTTTTAGAACGAACAGCACGCTACACATAACCATTCTGCGAAAGGCGCAAGATTATAATGATTGATTGATTAACTTTCAACCACTATCTAATCAGCCTTCGCTCGGAAACAGATCAGGCTTAACCCTGACGCTGCTTATGGCGAGGTTCTGTTTTACAGATAACGCGCACAGCACCGTTGCGGCGTACAACCTTGCAGTTACGGCAAATCTTTTTAACAGATGCACGTACTTTCATAATTTACTCCAAATAATGACGATGACTGGTTAGCGAACCAGACCACCACCACCTTTAAGATTGGATTTTTTCATCAGTGACTCGTACTGGTGAGACATCAGATGTGACTGCACCTGCGCCATGAAATCCATGACAACAACCACAACGATCAACAACGATGTTCCACCGAAGTAAAACGGTACGTTCCACGCGACAACAAGAAACTGAGGCATTAGCGACACAGCGGTGATATACAGAGCACCAAACAGTGTCAGACGCGACAGCACCTGATCGATGTAACGAGCCGATTGGTCACCGGGACGAATACCGGGGATAAAGGCGCCGGATTTCTTCAGATTATCGGCCACTTCTTTCGGATTAAACATAATCGCGGTATAGAAGTAGCAGAAGAAGATAATCGCGGCAGAAAACAGCAGGATGTACAACGGCTGACCTGGTCCAAGCGCCAACGCGATATCCTGCAGCCAATCCATGCCCTCTGTCTGACCGAACCACTGACCGACCGAAGCCGGAAACAGCAGAATACTGGAAGCAAAGATCGGCGGGATAACCCCGGCCATGTTCACTTTCAGCGGCAGATGACTGGTTTGGGCGGCAAACACTTTCCGACCCTGCTGGCGCTTAGCGTAGTTGATGGTAATGCGACGCTGGCCGCGCTCCATAAACACTACAAAGGCCACGGTTACGACCGCCACAACAGCGATGGTCAGCAACACCAGGATATTCAGATCACCTTGACGGGATGCCTCAAATGACTGGCCGATAGCACCAGGCAGACCTGCGACGATTCCTGCAAAGATCAACAGTGAAATACCGTTTCCAATTCCTCTCTCGGTAATTTGCTCACCGAGCCACATCAGAAACACAGCACCAGAAACAAGCGTAACAACAGCGACGAAATAAAAGCTTAGGTCTGCGCTGAAGGCAATACCCTGCCCTGCGAGACCGACCGCCATACCTAACGACTGAACGGTAGCCAGAATTACGGTACCGTAGCGGGTGTATTGGCTAATTTTCCGTCGACCTGCTTCACCCTCTTTCTTTAGCTGTGCTAACTGAGGACTAACAACGGTCAGCAACTGCATGATAATCGAGGCGGAAATGTAGGGCATAATACCCAACGCCAAGATACTCATGCGCTCCAAAGCACCACCCGAGAACATGTTAAACAGGCTCAGGATGGTACCTTGGTTTTGTTCGAACATAGCAGCAAGGCGATCAGGGTTAATCCCAGGAACTGGAATATGTGCCCCGATGCGGTATACCACGATGGCCAGAAAAACAAACCACAGACGCGCTTTTAGCTCGCCTAGGCCGCTTTGAACTCCGGTGGGTGTACTACCTTGCTTAGCCATTTAGTCCTCGACCTTTCCGCCTGCGGCTTCGATCGCTGCACGGGCACCTTTGGTGACCTTCAGCCCCTTGACGGTAACCGCCTTGGTGATCTCGCCAGACAAGATTACTTTCGCTTCCTTAATGCTGTGACCGACGATATCAGCAGCTTCAAGAGCGGCCAGATCGATCACATCAGCAGTAACCTTAGCCAGTTCGTTCAAACGAATCTCGGCGCGGTATTGTGCTTTACGGGAAGTAAAACCGTATTTAGGTAGACGACGCTGCAAAGGCATCTGACCGCCTTCGAAACCAGGCTTAACAGAACCGCCAGAACGGGACTTCAAACCTTTGTGACCGCGACCTGCGGTCTTGCCCAAACCAGAACCGATACCACGACCAACGCGCTTAGGCGCTTTCTTGGAACCAGGAGCTGGGCTCAGAGTATTAAGACGCATGATGTGTCTCTCCGTTATTCGCCTTCAACGCTAACCATATAGTTAACTTTGTTAACCATACCGCGCACTGAAGGGGTGTCCTCAACTTCAACCACATGGTTGATACGACGCAAACCCAAGCCCTTCAAGCACAACTTGTGCTTAGGAAGAATGCCGATAGAGCTACGCGTCTGAGTCACTTTGATTGTCTTAGCCATCGCAGATTACCCCAGAATTTCTTCAACAGTTTTGCCGCGCTTAGCAGCAACATCGTTAGGAGAACTCATCGCCTTCAGACCGTTGATGGTTGCGCGTACAACGTTTACCGGATTGGTAGAGCCGTAGCACTTAGCCAGTACATTGTGCACACCAGCCAGTTCCAATACTGCACGCATTGCTCCGCCAGCGATAACACCGGTACCTTCAGAGGCAGGCTGCATGTAGACCTTAGACGCGCCATGGCGAGCCTTAATGGGGTACTGCAGAGTGCCAGCATTCAGCTCAACACTGATCATGTTGCGACGTGCTGATTCCATCGCCTTCTGAATCGCAACAGGCACTTCACGCGCCTTGCCACGACCGAAGCCGACTTTGCCATTTCCGTCACCAACAACAATCAGAGCGGTAAAGCCGAACACACGACCGCCTTTAACCACTTTGGCGACACGGTTGACCTGTACTAGCTTTTCTTGCAGGTCGCCATCTTTCTGTTCGTGATTTGCCATAACCTAACCTTTAGAATTCCAGGCCGCCTTCACGCGCCGCTTCTGCCAACGCTTTGACTCGGCCATGGTATTTAAAACCGGCACGATCAAAAGCAACCTTGGTAACACCTGCGCTCTTAGCACGCTCAGCAATCAATGCACCGACCTTAGAGGCCGCTTCAGAGTTGCCAGTCGCGTCTGCACGCAATTCTTTTTCTACCGT
>JBFFKD010000083.1:0-8456 GCA_041555595.1 Motiliproteus sp. | reverse complement strand
TCGACGGCTCCGTTCTGTTCGATCAGCACCTGAACCTTCTGTTCGGCTTGATTGAGGGTCTGCTGGCACTCGCGGGTCAGTCGGATCCCCTGTTCAAACGCTTGTAGCGATTGCTCCAGCGACAGGTCTCCCTGCTCCATCTGGGTTACCAGAGTTTCCAGTTCGGCAAGGTTGGTTTCAAAGTCGGGAGTCTTGGTTTTACGGGGCATTGCGGCGGCCATCTTAGGTCGGCTGAAAGAGAGCGCTAACACTACCTGAGGTGCCCAATTGGGTCAATCTGGCTGCCACCGTGATGGGGTGGTTTCGCCGTGCGGAGGTGGCTGA
This sequence comes from Motiliproteus sp., assembly GCA_041555595.1. GTDB lineage: Bacteria > Pseudomonadota > Gammaproteobacteria > Pseudomonadales > Balneatricaceae > Motiliproteus. The sequence continues at coordinate 8,132 of JBFFKD010000083.1, read as the reverse complement.
TGATGGGGCGATCCCAGCCTCGCCCCCAGTCAGGATGAATTGTGGCTAAATGGGAGCGAACTGAGTGATTCAAGCGCGCCATTTTTTGGTATCATCAGCCGTCATTTGTCATTTAAATCGCACTAAAACAGAGGCTTCCGGTATTTAATGCCGGAAGGAAGGGGGTTACTGGGTGGATATCGCAACGCTGGTGGGTCTAGTTGGCTCCTTCGGTATCATTGTCTCGGCCATCATCTTGGGCGGTAGCGCCGGCATGTTCGTCAACCCACCATCGATGCTGATCGTGGTGGGTGGAACGATCTTGGTGGTGCTGATGAAGTACACCCTGGCCCAGTTTATCGGTGCCGGCAAGACCGCCGGTAAGGCGTTCATGTTCAAGTCTAACGCCCCTGATGAGCTGATTACCGAAACCGTTGAGCTGGCCGATGCCGCGCGTAAAGGCGGACTGCTGTCGTTGGAGGAGAAGGATGTCAGCAACGAGTTTATGCAGCGGGGTATTCAGCTGTTGGTCGATGGCCACGATCCCGAGGTGGTCAAAGCACTGCTCAATAAGGATAAAAATCAGGCTGAAGCGCGGCACGACATCGGCGTTGGCATCTTTTCGGCGATGGCCGATGTTGCGCCGGCGATGGGGATGATTGGAACGCTGGTTGGTTTGGTACAGATGCTGGCCAACATGGACGATCCGAAGTCGATCGGACCGGCGATGGCGGTGGCACTATTGACTACGCTCTACGGGGCGATGATCGCCAACATGTTTGCCAAGCCTATAGCCGATAAACTGACCATCCGTAAAGATGAGGAATCGACCAATAAGGCGTTGATCATCGATGGCTTATTGGCGATCCAGGCCGGTCAGAACCCGCGCGTGATCGAAGTGCTGCTGAAAAACTACCTGGCCGAAGGCAAGCGTGGCGGTTCCGAGGCTGATGCATAGTGGTTATGGTGCTGTCCTTTCATACGATTAAGCCTGAGCATGTCGGAATACTATGAGCGACGAACAACAGCAATGTAAATGTCGACCTGCCGGGTCGCCGGCCTGGATGGCGACCTTTGCCGATCTGATGTCGCTGCTGATGTGCTTCTTCGTTCTGCTGTTGTCATTTTCTGAGATGGATGTGCTCAAGTTCAAACAGCTGGCGGGATCGATGAGAGAGGCGTTCGGTGTGCAGCGGCAGATTAAGGCGCCGGATATACCCAAAGGTACCAGCGTGATCACCCAGGAGTTTAGCCCAGGCCGCCCCGAGCCCACACCACTGAACGAAGTGCGTCAGTTCACCACCGATACCGATAAGCGCAGCCTGGATGTGCGTCATCAGGAGGGTAAGGCCGAGTTTCTTGATATGGACGCTGGCCAGGCGCAGGAGTTGCTGCAGCAGATGCAGGATGAGCAGTCCGCTAACCAGGCGCAAGCCGAATCCGAAGCGCTGACGATGGCGATGGCGCTGCAAGAGGAGATCGGCCAGGGTAGCATCGATGTTGAAACCCTCGAGGGCAAGGTGATTATCCGGGTGCGGGAGAAGGGCTCCTTTGTCTCCGGTGCCGCCGAATTGAATGCCGAATTTGTGCCGATCATCTCCAAGATACGGGATGTTCTGCTTAATGTCACAGGCACCGTAGCCGTTGAAGGGCACACCGATAATATTCCGATCTCAACCCATGAGTTTCAGTCGAACTGGGGGCTGTCGTCGGCACGGGCACTGTCGGTAGCGCAGGAGCTGTTTGCTGATCCGCGGATCGATCAGTCGCGTTACCAGGTTAGCGGTTATGCCGATACCCGACCGCTGGTGCCCAATAATTCGTCGGCTAACCGGGCTCAAAACCGCCGGGTCGAGATCGTAATTCAGAAGGGTAAGGATCAGGAGCTGTTTGACCGGCTCCCGACTGCACCTGATGGTCTTGATATACAGGGACTTGATCTGAGTCCCTCCGATATTTTTTAGCACATACGGCCGCCGTTAGGTCCTATACTAGCGGCGTCTGAACCCACTTGATGTTGATAGCGGCTAGCTACGGCTAGCGGATCATCTGGAGAGCGCTCCATGTTACGCGTCTTTAGTATCGTTAATGGCCGATTGGCCGAGCGGAAAGCGTCCGAGGATGGAACCCAGCCTCTATTGGGCGAGGGGGCTTGGATCGATGCCCACGAATCCACCGATGAGGAGCGCGACCATCTCGAAGCGTTTCTGAGGGCCGAGCTGCCTGAGTCGGACGATGTCGAGGAGATCGAGTCGTCGGCACGTTACTTTATCGACCACAGCGGTATCCATATCCACTCGTTATTCCTGGCACAGAGCGAGGGGCGTCATCAGACGGTAACCGCCGCCTTCATCCTGCAGCCTGATCGTTTGATCTCGGTGCGTGATGGCGACCTGGCTGACTTCCGGTTGTTAAGGCTGCGCACCCGTGCCGGTCAGATCGCGGTGAACTCTCCGGCCGAATTGATGGTGTCGCTGTTCGATCAGAAGGTCGAAAACCTGGCTGACCAATTGGAAGATATCCATACCCGGCTTGAGTCGGTCAGTCATTCGGTGTTGGAGGAGGAGGATTCGGCGCTGGACGAGGCGATCGACCATCTGGCCAAGTTCGAGGACAGCAACGGTAAAATCCGTCTGTGTCTGATGGATACCAAGCGCTCGGTGGCCTTTTTGATGCGTCACCTGCGCGAGTTTCCTGAATTGCAGGAGGAGTGCCGGGTCGTGATGCGCGACGTCGATACCCTGATGTCACACAACACCTTCCTGTTCGACAAGATCAACTTCCTGATGGATTCGACCCAGGGCTTTATCAATATTAAGCAGAACCAGATCATCAAGATCTTCTCGATCGCGGCGGTGGTGTTCCTGCCACCGACCCTGGTCGCCAGTATCTACGGGATGAACTTCCGCTATATGCCCGAGCTGCAGTGGGAGCTGGGTTACCCCTGGGCGCTGGGGTTGATGGTGCTGGCCGGCATCACGCCGTACATCTATTTCAAACGCAAAGGTTGGTTGTAACCGGTCACCAAGATCGCTGTTTTGGGCTCAATCGTTGGTCCCGTCACTCTCTCCCTGTCATGACCGCAGCCACAAAAAAGGAGCTTCAATAAAGGCTCCTTTTTTGTGGCTGCGGATTTAGTTGGTCGATCTCAATCGTTTGCAGCAGCAAGTCACGATTTCGGTGTGCTATATCCGCGATTGCCGGATAGGGTTTGGCGACCGTCGTTGATCGTCCAGCCAAATCAGCTGCAATCCATCTGTTTCTATTAATGTAGATAAATCTAATCTAACGGTTATACTTCAAACTATTCTATAAGCCATGCTCCAACATCGAACTCGAGTGAACAGATGCGCATTGAGCCCCATGAATTGTTAGCACGTTCCGATCAGGCCGAGCGCTTTCTACGCCAGTTGTCGAATCGTTACCGCTTAATGGTGCTGTGTCTGCTGTCGGACGGTGAGTTGTCGGTCGGTCAGCTTAATCAGCAGATTCCGTTATCGCAGTCGGCGTTATCGCAACATCTGTCGGTGCTGCGTGATGCGGGGGTGGTGGAAACCCGACGGCAATCGCAGACGATCTACTACCGTCTGAGCGATCCGCAGCTGATCGGACTGCTATCGGCGTTGTGTGAACTGTCGGACTCAATGGCCGAGCGCTGAAACAAGGATTGAAGAATGAGGGGATCGATGAATATAGCTAGATACGAAAGACCAGCTCAGCCCGCAGTGCGTTGGCGTGGCTGGTTGGCGGCGGTGCTGTTGCTCGGATCTGCCCAGCTATTGGCGGCAGAGCCGGTGATTGTGGTGCAATCGGAACTGCAGCCGCGCCGGGTCGAATTTGACGCCACCATCGAGGCGGTCGATTCCGGTACCGTATCGGCCCAGACCAGTGGCCGGATCGTGGCGCTGAATTACGATGTCAATGACTTCGTCGCAGCCGGAGCGGTACTGCTGGAGATTACCAATAAAGAGCAATCGGCCAATGTCGATGCAGCAATCGCCGAACTATCACGCTCGCAAGCTCACAATGTTGAAGCCCAATTAACGTTGCGTCGACTGCAATCGTTGTTCAGCACCGGGGCGGTAGCGCAGGGGCAGCTAGACCAGGCTCGGGCTAGCGCGGCAAGCTCTAGCAGCGCGGTAAAAGCAGCTGAAGCCAACCTGGTTCGAGCCAAGGAAGCGGTCGGTTATACCCGGGTAAAAGCGCCCTATGCCGGGGTGGTGACCGCCCGTCATGTGGCGCTGGGCGAAACGGTATCTCCGGGTCAGGCGCTCTATTCTGGATTTGCGATGAGTCAGATGCGAGCGGTGATCGATATACCGCAGCGCTATCTGCAATGGGTTGAGGCCGACACCGAGTTTAAGGTGGTGCTGGTCGACGGCTCAGAGCTGCGTTCGAGCGATGCGGTGCTGTTTCGTTTTGCCGACCAGGGTAGCCATGCGTTTAAGGTGCGGATCAATCTGAGCAACCTTGACGCCACACTCAGCCCCGGCATGTTGGTCAAGGTTAGCTTTGCCGCCGGAGCACGGCAGTTGATTCAGGTGCCGTCCTCGGCGTTGTTGCATCCTAATACGCTCACTGCTGTATACCGGCAGGTCGATAGTCAGTGGGTACTCACTCAGGTACGAACCGGCGCGGTTGATGGTGATCGTATCGAGATCCTTGCCGGGCTTAATCCGGGCGACCGGATCGCCCGCTCGGCGTACGCCGTGTTGACAGGAAAATAAGCCGATGCCGGTCGATACAACAGACATTTTACCGCCTCGCCTGGGCGTTTCGGGGCGGATCGCAGCGCTGTTTCAGGACTCGGCATTGACCCCGTTGCTGGCCATCGTGGGTTTGCTGCTGGGACTGTTTGCGGTGCTGGTGACTCCGAAGGAGGAGGAACCGCAGATCGACGTTACCTTCGCCGATGTTTATATCCCGTTTGTGGGTGCCAGTCCGGCTCAGGTTGAAGCGTTGGTGACCGCGCCAGCGGAGCAGTTGATTGGCGAGATCAGCGGTGTCGATACCCTGTACTCGTTCTCAATGGCCGATGGGGTGATGATCATTGTGGTGTTTGAGGTGGGCAAGGCGCGTAACGATGCCATCGTCAGCCTATACAATCAGTTTCATTCCAATCTGGATCGACTGCCGACGCTGGCTGGAGTTGGTCAGCCGCTGATTAAACCGCGCAGTATCGATGATGTGCCGGTGGTTGGTATCACCCTGTGGTCGGACAATCCGCAGCGTTCGCACCAAGATCTGACTCAGGTTGCCCAGGGGTTGGAGACGGAGTTGAGCCGGATCGCCGGCACCCGTGAGATCTATACCGTCGGTGCCCGGCCGCTGGTGGCTAGCGTCCGACTCGATCCGGTGCGGGTCAACGGCTTCGGGATCAATGTCAGCGATATCCAGCAGGCCTTAATCGATAGCAATAGCGTCTCCGGCTCCTCCAGCTGGGTGCAGGATAATCAACAGATCGTGCTGCAGGTGGGCAGCTTTATCAGCGAGCTGGAGCAGCTCAAGCGACTGGTGGTCGGTGTTCATCAAGGCTCTGCCGTTTATCTGGAGGATGTCGCCACGGTCACGCTCGGGGGGGAGGTCGTTGACCAGATCGGCTGGCATCACGATACCCTGGCACTCTATCCCGCCGTGACCATCGCGGTGGCGAAACAACCGGGGATCAACGCGGTTGACCTGTCGCGGGCGGTACAGACGCGACTGGCCGAGGTTGAGAACATCCTGATTCCGGATGATGTGCAATTTAGTATCAGTCGTGATTACGGCAAAACAGCCGGTGACAAGGCCAATACTCTGATTGCCAAACTGATCTTCGCTACGGTTGCGGTAGTGGTGTTGGTGCTGCTGACGATGGGTTGGCGCGAAGCGTTGATCGTGGGTGTCGCGATCGCTATCACGTTGGCGCTGACGCTGTTTGCTTCCTGGGCGTATGGCTTCACGCTGAATCGGATCTCGTTGTTTGCGCTAATCTTTTCGATCGGGATTCTGGTCGATGATGCGATCGTGGTGGTGGAAAATATTCATCGTCATCTGGTCAAGGCTCGACAGCAGGGGTTGGCGACGCCGTTGACGGAGCTGATCCCGATTGCAGTCGATGAAGTGGGCGGACCGACCATCTTGGCAACACTGACAGTGATCGCGGCGCTGCTACCGATGGCGTTTGTGAGCGGCCTGATGGGGCCCTATATGGGACCGATCCCGATCAATGCCAGCATGGGGATGTTGATCTCACTGGCGGTCGCGTTTGTTATTTCACCCTGGCTCAGCGGCAGGTTGCTTAAACCGTCTATTGGGGATGATGCGGGTAGCAACGACACGATCGGGGTGTCAACCCCGTCGCGGCGGCTGGATCGGTTGTTCCAGCGGATAATCGGCCCGCTACTGCATCGGCGGCCGGCTCGTTGGGGGCTGTGGGGGTTGCTGCTACTGCTGATCGTCGCAGCGGTGGCGCTACCGCTGACGCAGCGGGTGGTGTTGAAGATGTTGCCGTTCGATAACAAGTCCGAGTTCCAGGTGCTGGTCGACCTGCCTGAAGGCTCGCCGATCGAGATGACTCAGCGGTTGCAGGCCGAGTTGGCCGAGTTCCTGTCGAACACGGCGGAAGTGGCCAGCATGCAGCTCTATGCCGGAACCAGCGGGCCGATCAATTTCAACGGTTTGGTACGTCATTACGATAGCCGTAGCAGCGCCGAGCTGGGTGATATTCAGGTCAATCTAGTGGCTAAATCCGAACGCGACCGTGACAGCCATGCGATCGCATTGTCGGTGCGTCAGGGCCTGCAACGTCTGGCCAAACCCTATGGCGCCAACGTCAAACTGATTGAAGTTCCGCCGGGCCCACCGGTCTGGTCGCCGATCGTGGCGGAGGTCTATGGCCCGAGTCAGGCGATTCGAGAGCAGGCGGCCGCAGACCTGCTGCAGCAGTTTCAGGGCAGCGCGGATATTGTCGATATCGACATCTTACTGCCGCACTCCCAGCAGCAGTGGCGAGTGCAGATCGACCGCCAGCGCGCTGCTCGATTGGGGGTCTCCTACCCTCAGGTTGTTGAGCTGATCGAAACGGCCGTTGGTGGTCGCGATATTAGCGCCTTGCACTTGCCTCGGCAGAAGCTGATGGTGCCGATCCGGCTGCAGGTCGAGGAGGCTGCCAAGGTCGAGCTGGAGGCCGTATTGCAGCTCAAACTCAAAGCGGCTAATGGTTCGCTGGTAGCGCTGTCGGATCTGGTTAGGCTCAACAAAGGGCAGATCGACACCCCGATCGTGCATAAAGATGGCGTGCCGACCGTGATGGTGGTGGCCGACATGGCCGGTCCTCTCGATAGCCCTCTGTACGGCATGGCCGAAATCATGCGTCGTTCGTCAGAGCAGGGTGTCGAGCAGCATCTGATCAGCCAGCCGAGCGTTGTGGGCGAAGTGGCGGTGCTGTGGGATGGCGAGTGGAAGGTCACCTATGAAACCTTTCGTGATATGGGGATCGCTTACGCTGCCGGCATGATTCTGATCTACCTGTTGGTGGTGGCGCAATTTCGTTCCTACCTGGTACCGCTGGTGATCATGGCGCCGATCCCGTTGACCGTCATTGGGGTGCTGCCTGGACATTGGCTGCTCGGTGCCCAATTCACCGCCACCTCGATGATCGGCATGATTGCGCTGGCCGGGATTTTGGTGCGCAACTCGATCTTGCTGGTCGACTTTATTAACCAGCAGACCGGCCAGGGAGTCGCCTTCGATCAAGCTGTTATTCATGCCGGTGCGGTCCGGGCTAAGCCGATCGTGCTGACCGCGCTAGCCGCGATGACCGGGGCTCTGTTTATCCTCGATGACCCGATCTTTAACGGTTTGGCGATCAGTCTTATTTTCGGCATCTTGGTGGCAACGTTGTTGACACTGGTGGTGATCCCGGTGCTGTATTACCGGTTGTTCAGGTCGCAGTATCGTTAGGCTGAGGCGAGGGTTGTGTCTGTTGTCGGTCGAAGGGGTCAAAGTTTGACTATGAATCATTGCTTATATTAGATTCATAAGACGGCATCAGTTTATCAGTGCCGAGCTTTTCGGTTTCATCTCTCTAACGTTGTATTTATGGTACCCAATATCGACCTCTCCATAACATGGTTAGCCGCTTCCCCAGCGATGATGAGTGGCTGGCTAGG
>JBFFKD010000082.1:0-8536 GCA_041555595.1 Motiliproteus sp. | reverse complement strand
GCTCCCCCAAGGGGCAACATATAAAACAACGGTTACATGGCCAACTAGATCGATCTACTAACACGATTGATAAAAATAGGGCTGGGATACCATCGAATGACCATTCCGGATAAAGAGGAAAGAATGATGCAACTGAACGACCAGAGCCTGCTGAAGCAGCAAGCCTATATCAGCGGCGAGTGGGTAGACGCGCCTAACAAAGCAACCCTGGCAGTAACCGACCCTGCAACTGGTGAACAGATTGCTGCTATTGCAGACATCGATGCTGCGGGTACCCGCACCGCCATTGCCGCCGCTGAGAAAGCGCTGCCGGCCTGGAAAGCGAAAACAGCTAAAGAGCGGGCCGCTCTGCTGCGCCGCTGGTACGAACTGACGGTGGCCGCTAAAGATGATCTGGCGATCATCATGACCTCCGAGCAGGGTAAACCACTGTTCGAATCGGCTGGCGAGGTGATGTACGGCGCCTCCTTTATCGAGTGGTTTGCCGAAGAGGGAAAGCGCATCTACGGTGACGTGATCCCAACCCATGCCAGCGATAAGCGAATTCTGGTCACCAAGGAGCCAGTAGGCGTCGTAGCTGCGATCACCCCGTGGAACTTCCCCAACGCCATGATCGCCCGCAAGGCGGCGCCCGCATTAGCGGCTGGCTGCACCATCGTGATTAAACCGGCCAAAGAAACCCCATTGTCGGCGTTGGCAATGGCCGAACTGGCTCACCGGGCCGGCATTCCTGCTGGCGTCATCAACGTCGTGGTCGGTTCAAGTTCGAGCGCCATCGGCGGTGAACTGACATCCAATCCGGCGGTACGCAAGCTCAGCTTCACCGGCTCAACCGCCGTCGGAAAAATGCTGCTCAAGCAGTGCGCCGACACGGTTAAGAAAACTTCAATGGAGCTGGGCGGCAACGCCCCCTTTATCGTCTTTGACGATGCCGATATCGATAAAGCGGTCGAAGGCGCGCTGGTCTCTAAGTACCGCAACGCAGGTCAAACCTGCGTCTGCGCCAACCGCATTCTGGTTCAGGAAGGCGTCTACCAGCGTTTTGTCGACAAACTCGCCGCCAAGGTTGCTGAATTCAAGATTGGACATGGACTGAACGCTGACACGGTCATCGGACCGATGATTAACACCGGCGCGGTAGCCGACGTCCACGCGATGGTACAGGACGCACTGGACAAAGGCGCGGTAGCAACCGCTGGCGGCCAGCTATCGGATCAGGGCGAGTGCTTCTACCAGCCCACCATCCTGACCAAAGTCACTAAAGAGATGCGCGTCTATCAAGAGGAAATTTTCGGCCCTATCGCTCCGATCTTCTCATTCAAAGACGAAGCGGAAGCCATCCAGATGGCCAACGACACCGAGTACGGCCTCGCTGCTTACTTTTATGCGCGTGATCTGGGGCGTGTATGGCGCGTCATGGAAGGACTGGAGTTCGGCATGGTCGCGATTAATGAAGGCGTACTGTCCACCGAGCTGGCGCCCTTCGGCGGCGTGAAAGCGTCTGGCTCGGGCCGTGAAGGTTCCAAGTACGGCATCGAAGACTATATCGAAATAAAATATGCCCTCATCGGCGGCGTAAACGACTAATCAGGAGACACTCCCAATGACAACCAACTTACAACTACAGGCTCGCAGAGAGGCAGCTGTCCCCCGCGGCGCTGCCAACGTCACCCAGTTTTATGCCGAGCGTGCTGAAAACGCCCAGGTCTGGGACGTCGAAGGAAACCGTTACATCGACTTCGCTGGCGGTATCGGCGTACTCAACACCGGACACCTGCACCCGAAGGTGGTAAAGGCGGTTGAGCAACAGATGCAGAAAATGATGCATACCTGCTTCCACGTCATGCCCTACGCGCCGTACATCGAGCTAGCCGAAAAGCTCAATGAGATCACTCCGGGCAGCCACGCCAAGAAGACTCTATTGCTCAACACCGGTGCCGAAGCGGTAGAAAATGCCGTTAAGGTCGCCCGTGCTGCCACCGGTCGCTCAGCCGTTATCGCTTTCAACGGTGCCTTCCACGGCCGTACCCTGATGGGCATGGCGCTGACCGGCAAAGTGGCGCCCTACAAAAAAGGCTTCGGCCCCTTCCCGGCTGAGGTCTATCACGCCCCCTATCCCAACGCCTATCATGGCATCAGCATCCAAGATTCGCTGGTCGCCCTAGACAACCTACTGAAGACAGATGTCGATTCAGATCGCGTCGCGGCGATCATCCTCGAGCCCATTCAGGGCGAAGGAGGATTCTACCAGGCTCCCAAAGCCTTCCTGCAGGCGATCCGCGAACTGTGCGATGTACACGGCATCCTGATGATCGTCGACGAGGTTCAGTCAGGCTTCGCCCGAACCGGCAAGATGTTCGCCATTGAACACAGCGGTGTCGTTCCCGATATGATCACCATGGCCAAGAGTCTGGCCGGTGGCATGACGTTGTCCGCCCTCACCGGTCGTGCTGATTTGATGGACGCCCCCGCTCCGGGCAGCGTCGGCAGCACTTACGGCGGTAGCCCGATGGCCTGTGCCGCAGCCTTGGCGGTACTCGATATAATCGAGGAAGAACAGCTGTGTACCCGCGCCGATCAGATCGGCGAGCGCATCACCCACCGTTTCTTGGATCTAGCCGAAAACGGCTTCGACTGCATCGCCAATGTCCGTACCGTAGGCGCCATGGTGGCCTGTGAGCTGGTCAGCGATCTTGAACAGAGAACACCTGATGCCGACTTGGCCAAGGCGCTTGTTGCCAAAGCCCACAGTAAGGGGTTATTACTGCTGTCGTGCGGTATCTTCGCAAACACCATCCGAGTGCTGGTTCCGCTGACGGCCGAAGACAGCCTGATCGACGAAGGGCTGGCAATCATAGAAGCCAGCCTGAAAGAGGTGATGGCCTAAGAACCGAAGCTAGGTTCCTGACCAACAGGTCTCACCTTCGATCCGGGTGAGATCTGTGCGGTTTGGGCTATACTCGTTCAGAATTAAATACAGGAGACTCTTTTGTGGATGTAGGTGAACGCCTTAAAATCTTGCGTAAGATAAAAGGGATATCACAACGTGAGCTGGCAAAACGTGCCGGTGTCACAAACAGTACGATTTCCATGATCGAAAAAAACGGCGTCAGCCCTTCTGTCAGCTCGCTCAAAAAAGTACTGGCTGGCATTCCAATTTCGATTGGTGATTTCTTTACCATTGACTTCGACAATATCCAGCCCGAACAGGTTATCTTTCGCCAATCCGAACAGCCGGAGATCGGTTCTAACAATGTCAGCCTTAAACTGGTCGGCGCGACAGTAAAAGGCCGTAGCATGGATATTTTACGAGAAATTTACGCACCCGGTGCCGATACCGGTACCGAGATGCTACAACATGAAGGCGAAGAAGGCGGCATTGTCATCCGCGGTGAAATCGAGCTGACTGTAAGCTTGGAGGTCTATCACCTCTGTGCAGGTGACGGTTATTACTTCAATAGCAATCGCCCTCACCGTTTCCGCAACATCGGCACGGTAGAATGTGAAATTGTCAGTTCCAACCCCTCTTCCTAGTATTCTTTTCCATGGGCTTTAGCGATCTGGCTAGCGACTTTGCCGATCCCTCTCTTGTTCTACTCGGGCTGCTATTACTGCTGGGGATTCTGGCCGGATTCATCAGCGCTATCGCCGGTGCCGGCGGTTTGCTGGTACTGCCAGCCCTATTGACTTTAGGGCTCGATCCTATCGCTGCACTAGCCACCAACAAGCTGCAAAACGTGTTTGGCACCGCCTCATCGATGCTCAACTATTACCGTAAGGGGCGGATTGAACTGCAAGGCATGCAGTGGTCGATCATCACGGCCCTGATCGGTTCAGGGCTGGGAACGTATTGCGTCCAACGCATCGATGCAGCCGTACTGGCCAAGCTGATCCCGCTGCTTCTGATCGTCATCGCACTGTATTTTTTGTTGTCGCCACGAATTGGCGATTCTGACACCCAGCCCTATCTGAGCCAACGGGGCTTCGCGTTCAGCGCGGCACTGGGCATCGGTTTTTATGGCGGTTTCTTCGGCCCAGGTATAGGCTCACTGTTTGCCTTCGCGTTCGTGGCCGCGCGAGGCTATAACCTAGTCAAAGCCACCGCCCATACCAAAGTGCTGGTTTTCACCACCAACATCACCTCGTTGGTGCTGTTTATCGGTGCCGGTCAGGTGATCTGGAGCATCGGTCTGTGTATGGCGGCAGGCCAGCTAGTCGGTGCCCGTTTGGGATCCAATTTAGTACTCACTAAAGGCACGCGACTGGTCAAGCCGATGATCATCGTTGCCACGTTAGCGCTGGCCTTTAAACTGCTCTGCTAATAACTCAGTTAACGCAACAAGGTTTTAACTGCTGCATAAACTCGAGAAAGGCCCGGCTCGCTTTGGAAAGATAGTGACTTTTTCCATCCTAGGCCGATATGGAGAGGGATCGGCGGGGCGAAAGGCACCGCCACCAACTCGTCTTCCAAGTCGCAGCAAGCGACCATACTGGTCTCGCCTGCTTTAGTCGGTAACATCTACAAAGGAGGCATGACACTCCGGTTGAAACGACTTCTTTTTTCGCTCATTGCGGACCTCAACAACCTTATGCAATTGCTTAGTGACTATCAAAATTACCCAATATTCCTTTTAGCAGAGTATTTAACTGGAGCACGGGGTTAAGTTCATGCGGAAAAGTTAATTTTTGACTTCAGCTGATATGTCTGCAGACATTTCAATCTCTTTTTCTGGTGATTTTGAGGTCAGATATAACCAGATGAATCCGGTAATACCTGCAGTAAAAGAGGCTAACAGTATGCCAGTCTTAGCCATAAGGAGGTCCTCAGGATGAGAGACAAAGCCCAGTTCAGCAATGAAGATAGACATAGTGAAACCGATCCCACCCATAAAGGCCACACCGATAATATGGTGCATATTTAGCCCTTTGGGCAGGTCGCACAGACTCGCTTTGACCGCTAGCCAGGTGAAGCCGGCAATACCAATCAGCTTACCTATCACCAGCCCTAATCCTATACCCATTGTGACCGGGTGGATCATGATGTTGCTGATATTTGAAAAGTCGATGGCCACACCTGCATTTGCCAGAGCGAAGATCGGAATCACCAGATACGCTGAAGGCAAGTGAAGCTTACTTTCCAGCACCTGAGCGGGAGCCTGTACCAGATAGGCTCCATCCCCCAGCGCTTGAACCTTGGAGCGTAAGGAGTCATTTATCAGAATGTTTTCATTTTTCCGGTAGGCTTTTTTGATGTTATCGACGCTACTGTCAATCAAAGATAGAAAACGTTTCGGATCATACTTGGGTTTCATTGGGATAATAAACGCGAGCATAACCCCCGCCAATGTAGCGTGGACGCCGCTTTTTAACATCGCTACCCACAATAATGCGCCAATAATCAGATAAGGTAATAACCTGCGAACACCACCCAGATTCAAACAGATAAGCAGGGCCGTGAACAGACCAACCATGCTCAGTGCAAACAGATTGATTGTCTCTGTATAAAACAGAGCTATGACAGTAACCGCGCCTAGATCGTCAACGATAGCTACTGCGATCAGAAACATCAGCAGGCTTTGTGGAACCCGTCTCCCCAGTAGGGCCAGAGCCCCTATAGCAAAGGCGATATCAGTCGCCATTGGAATGCCCCAGCCGTCGGCAGTATGACCGCTTGGGTTAATCGAAAAGTAGATTAACGCGGGAACGAGCATCCCGCCTACAGCAGCGATAATAGGTAGCAAAGCTTGCTTTATGTTAGCTAATTCACCAACCAATAGTTCACGCTTTAATTCCAGCCCAACAACGAGGAAGAATATCGCCATCAGCCCGTCATTAATCCAGTGATGCAGTGATTTGGATAGTTGGAAGTTTTCCAGACCTATAGAGAAGTAGAGCTGAAAAAAATGCTGATACTCTTCAGCAAACTTTCCATTGGCTATAAACAGTGCAATGACTGCACAGAGCATCAGCAAGATTCCGCTGGTAGTCTGCCGGTGAATAAATTCCTCAATGGGGGTTAATACCCGATCAAAAGCACGCTCCCAAGGAGCGATGTACTCTCTGCCGGTCAGTTTACTGATGCGTTTCATATCATTCCCTGCTTCTACCGATACAGCTACTCAAAAGCCATCAACGTTGGTAGTCCAACAGACTACATCGGTTGCGAAGCTTATAGCAAAGTTTGCTCTAAAAACTGTATCAGCCACAGCCCCAAAAAAGCAGCCTGAATAGATAATTTTTTATACGAGATACTCGTAAAGCGGTAGGCCGTCTCGAAGGCGCGATCTGGCTAACCAATAGCAACTAGCGCAACTGTATATACATACAGTACAATTGCGATATGAAAATCATCCCTGCTTCCGATCCGTTATCTATCCAACCACTACCTTGCTATGCCAGTCGCGTGTCAGCAGGCTTTCCCAGCCCGGCCGACGACTATCTGGAAGCACCGCTGGATCTAAACCAGCATCTGATCAAGCGACCAAGTGCGACCTTCTTTGCCCGTGCCGAAGGCGATTCCATGCGCGGGCGAGGTATCTTTTCGGGCGACTTGCTGATCGTTGATCGCTCGATAAAACCAATGCATGGCCAGGTGGTGATTGCCGCTATCCACGGCGAACTGACCTGCAAGATCCTCGATTCACAACGTCGCTGTTTACTAGCAGCCAACCGCAACTATCAACCCATTCAGATTACCGACGATTGTGACTTCCGTATTGAGGGCGTGGTCACGGCCTCGGTGCGCTACCAATGCTCGCCCTAGTCGACTGCAACTCATTTTATGCCAGTTGCGAGCAGGTGTTCCGGCCTGATCTGCGCGGTAGACCGGTGGTGGTGCTGTCGAACAACGATGGCTGCATCGTGGCGCGCAACCGTCAGGCTAAGGCACTGAACATCCCCGACCTGCAACCCTACTTCAAAGTTGCAGGGTTACTGCGTCAACATGGCGTCAACGTATTTAGCAGCAACTATGAACTCTACGGCGACCTATCCGCACGGGTGATGGAGACATTGCGCGAGTTTGCACCCGAGATGGAGGTTTATTCGATCGACGAGGCATTTTTGAATCTGGAAGGGGTTCAGGCCGATCTCACGGACTACGGCCGCACGATGCGGCGCAGGGTGTGGCGTGATGTGCGGATTCCAGTATCGGTCGGCATCGCTGCGACCAAGACGCTGGCCAAGGTGGCCAACCATGTTGCCAAGCGCTCGCCGCACCATCATGGCAGCTTTGCGATAGAGAGCGACGCACAGCGCCGACAAACGCTAAAACAGTTCACTGTAGGCGAGATTTGGGGCGTAGGCCGACGGCTCTCGCAACGGCTGCAAGCGTTGGGCGTAGTGAGCGCCTGGGATCTATCCCGTCAGCCGCCAAAACGGTTGCGCCAGCAATTCAGCGTTAACCTGGAACGAACAGTGCGTGAGCTTAACGGCGAGCCTTGTATCGAGCTTGACGAACAACCCCAGCCGAAACAGCAGATATTCAGTACCCGAAGCTTTGGTGAGCGGATCTACCAGCTGGAAGCATTGCAGCAGGCGGTCAGCAGTTATGCTTCACGGGCGATGGAGAAGCTGAGGAAACAGGACGCACTGGTCGCCACGGTGCTGGTGTTTATCCAGACTAGCCGCTTCGATGCGATTAACTACTCACGTAGCGAGGTGATCAAACTGCCCCACCCGACCAACGATACCCGGCTGGTGGTGCAGCGATTACGTCGAGTGGTAGCCTCGTTGTTCAAGGAGGATCTGCCCTATAACAAGGCGGGTGTCGGCCTGATCGAATTGGTATCGAGCCAGCACCAGCAGCAAGACTTGTTCAATCCACAACAGCCGGCACGTAGCCAGCAACTGATGGCAGTAGTCGATCAGATCAATACCTACCACCCCCAACGCGTATTCCTGGCCAGTGACGGCATCGATCCGCAGTGGCAGATGAAGCGATTAAGATGTTCACCAGCGTACACCACCCGATGGGACGCTTTACCAAAGGTTAGGTAGATGGAATCGCCGCTGGTAGAGAACAGCACCCAGACGCCTCACGATCGACAGCGGTGTCTAGCAAATCTGTAGTTACCACTCTTTTAAGGTTGATTTAAGCATCGCCCACGTAGGCTGTACTCAGACAACAGAGGAGTACAACCATGAACACCCACCAATCTCAGCCTCAAAGGATCACTGTATGGGACCCTTATGTCAGGATTTTTCACTGGTCGCTGGTGTTTTTCTTCACCCTTGCATTCATCACCGAAGATGACTGGCTGCGATTGCATAGCTTTGCCGGTTACACCGTTACAGGGCTCGTTGTGTTTCGAGTGTTCTGGGGGCTAATCGGTAGCCACTATGCACGTTTCAGCAGCTTTACATTCACACCTAACAGCATTGTCGCTTATCTCAAGTCGTTACTGACACGGCATCCCAAACATTATCTCGGTCATAACCCGGCTGGCGGCGCAATGATTCTGCTAATGCTGCTGATATTAACCCTAACCGCCTTGACCGGCATGGCCACCTTGGCAACCGAAGGCCTAGGGCCGTT
>JBFFKD010000081.1:0-8577 GCA_041555595.1 Motiliproteus sp. | reverse complement strand
CCTATACACCCTTAGCAGGGGTGCGCCTTCAGCCACTCGGCCAGCTCTCCAACAACGGAGGCGTATGTTAGCAGAACAGCCGAGGAAGAAAAGCGAAAAAACGAATTTATTCAGGGTTATTTTCTTTTTCTTTCTGAATTCGCTGATAAATCTCTTCGCGATGCACAGAAACATCTTTAGGCGCGTTAACACCGATGCGTACCTGATTGCCTTTTACACCCAATACTGTGACGGTTACATCATCACCAACCATGAGCGTCTCGCCGACGCGTCGGGTCAAAATTAACATACATTCTCCTTAAACTCTGATTCCACCTTTCGCTAGATAGATCACCCTAAGTACCGAGTAAACCAAGTATAGACGCAAGACAATAACAGCAGCTACTACTTTAATAAAATCAATAAGAAACAGATAAGGGCCGATACTCGACCCTACACATCAGGATTCCTGCACTACCTGCGCAGTATCCAACTCAAACGCAGAGTGCAGACAACGGACAGCCAACTCAAGATATTTTTCAGCAATCACGACAGACACCTTAATTTCCGAGGTCGAGATTAGCTGAATATTAATCGATTCTTTAGCCAGAGCGGTAAACATCTTAGTCGCCACGCCCGCGTGCGAGCGCATACCGACACCCACGATGGAGACCTTGGCAATCTTATTATCGCCGATCACTTCGCGCGCCTGCAGCTCTTTAGCTACCTTTTCAAGCACGGTGCAGGTCTGATCATAGTCGTTGCGATGCACGGTAAAGGTAAAGTCGGTGCTGTTATCTTCAGCAACGTTTTGCAGGATCATATCGACTTCGATATTGGCTTCACTAACCGGAGATAAAATCCTAGAAGCCACACCCGGGATATCAGGCACACCCAACACTGTTAATTTTGCTTCGTCACGGTTAAATGCGATGCCAGAAATTACCGGTTTTTCCACGGTGCTCTCATCCTCTATCGTTATTAGTGTTCCAGGCCCTTCCTGAAAGCTATGCAGAACCCGCAATGGAACTGCGTACTTGCCAGCAAATTCCACAGCGCGGATCTGCAGCACCTTCGAACCGAGACTGGCCATCTCCAGCATCTCTTCGAAGGTAATTTTATCTAGACGCTGCGCACCCTCAACCACACGTGGATCGGTAGTATAGACGCCATCAACATCAGTATAAATTTGACACTCATCGGCCTTTAGCGCTGCAGCCAGCGCAACAGCAGTGGTATCCGAACCACCACGCCCTAGCGTGGTGATATTGCCATTTCCATCAACGCCCTGGAAGCCCGCAACCACGACCACCCGACCGGCTTTGAGATCACCACGGATCTTCTCGTCGTCGATATCCTGAATCCGCGCCTTGGTATGAACATCGTCGGTCAGAATTCGGACCTGAGTACCCGTATAGGAGCGCGCTGGGCAAGCTCGCTCGTTCAGAGCCATGCACAGCAACGCGATTGTCACCTGCTCGCCGGTCGACACCAACACATCCATCTCACGCGGAGTCGGCTGTTCCTGCATCTCTTTGGCCAATCCTAACAATCGATTGGTCTCGCCACTCATCGCAGAAACAACGACGATCACATCATCGCCACCTTCCCGAAAACGCTTAACCTTATCAGCGACTGCCTGGATCCGCTCTACGGTTCCAACCGAAGTACCACCATATTTTTGAACAATCAGTGCCATGTGCCTATTCAACCCTTAATTCAAAAACTCTATTGCGACCCTGCTCAGGCCTGCTGCTGTAACCAATCGGTGACCGATTCCAATGCCGCCGGCAACGCCTGCAGGTCGGTACCACCACCCTGAGCCATATCTGGACGACCACCACCCTTACCGCCGATCTGAACAGCAACATGCTTGATCAGGTCACCAGCCTTGAAACGGCCGGTCAAATCCTTAGTCACGCCGGCAACCAAGCTAACCTTATCGCCTTCGCTGGCCGCCAGCAGCACCACAGCCGATCCCAGCTTATTTTTAAGCTGGTCCAAGGTATCTCGCAGCGACTTAGGATCGACTCCATCCAGCTTGACCGCCAGCAGCTTGACGCCCGCCACCTCAACCACCTGAGCCAGCAAATCATTACCCGCCGAACTGGCCAACTTGCCTTTCAGCTGCTCCAGCTCTTTCTCTAGCTGGCGATTACGCTCCAGCAGCGAAGCCACCTTATCGCCGACCGCATCGCGTCCACCCTTGACTAGAGTTGCCACCCGGTTCAGAGCCGTCTCAGTCTCTGTCAGCCAGCTCAAAGCCCCCTGACCGGTTACCGCTTCAATTCGACGCACACCAGCAGCGATACCGCCCTCGGAGATGATCTTGAACAGGCCGATATCGCCGGTACGGGCAACATGAGTACCGCCACAAAGCTCCAACGATACTAGCCCAGCATCCTGTCCCATGCTGACAACGCGGACGTCATCATCATATTTCTCACCAAACAGCGCCATTGCACCTTTGGCTTTGGCCTGATCGATCGCCATCACCTCGGTACACACCTGAAGATTGGCACGCACCTGATCATTAACCCGCTGCTCTAACCGCAATAACTGTTCAGCAGTCAGCGCTTCAAAGTGGGAAAAATCGAACCGCAACCGCGTGGCATCGACCAATGAACCTTTCTGCGTCACGTGGTCGCCAACGATATCGCGCAACGCCGCGTGCAACAGATGAGTGGCCGAGTGATTCAATTCCGTCGCTTGACGCGCCTCGGCATCAACTGCCAGCTGCAGTTCCGCCCCAACCTTTAACTGGCCCTCAACCACTTTGCCATGATGCAGAAATGCCTTACCCTGCTTGGTGGTATCTTTCACCAAAAAGCTGACACCGCAGCCATTAAGCACACCTTGGTCGCCAACCTGGCCGCCTGATTCAGCATAGAATGGCGTCTGTTCCAACACCAGCACACCCTCTTCACCCGTTTTGAGCTGGTCAACCTCGACACCACCACACAGCAGCGCAGCAACATTCGCCTTACCGGTCAGCGAGTCATAGCCGTCAAAACGGGTTTCCACATCCAAAGACAAGAGATCGTTGTAATCGACTGAAAACTGCCCGGCGGCACGTGCACGTTGACGCTGCGCCTCCATCGCCTGCTCAAAACCAGCCATATCCAGCGTCAGCTCACGCTCACGGGCGATATCGTCAGTCAGGTCGGTCGGGAAGCCGTAAGTGTCGTACAGCTTGAAGACGGTCTCGCCTGGAATCTCGGTACCACTAAGCTCAGCGATATCCTGCTCCAGAATCCGCAACCCCTGCTCCAAAGTCTTAGCGAACTGCTGCTCCTCTTTCAGCAACACCCGCTCAACCTGCGCTTGCTGCTCGACCAGCTCGGGATAGGCCTCGCCCATCTCTTTGACCAGCGGAGCTACCAGCTTGTGGAAGAAGGCACCACTAGCACCCAACTTGTTGCCGTGACGTATCGCCCGACGCATGATCCGGCGCAGCACGTAGCCACGTCCTTCGTTGTCCGGCATCACACCGTCAACCACTAAGAAAGCACACGAACGAATGTGGTCAGCCACCACCTGCAGTGACTTGTTGGTCAAATCGGTCGCACCGGTCGCCTCGACCGCCGACTTGATCAAATTTTGAAACATGTCAATTTCGTAATTACTGTGGACACCCTGCATCACCGCCGCGATGCGTTCCAGCCCCATGCCGGTGTCGACCGAGGGCTTTGGCAGCTCAGCCATACTGCCATCAGCCGAGCGAACGTACTGCATGAAAACGATATTCCAGATCTCGATAAAGCGATCGCCATCCTCTTCTGGCGTTCCCGGGGGACCACCCCAGATCTCTTCACCGTGATCGTAAAAAATCTCACTACAAGGACCGCATGGCCCGGTATCGCCCATCGCCCAGAAGTTATCTGAGTTGTAACGACCGCCTTTGTCACCGATACGGATAATCCGCTCGACGGGTACGCCAATTTCGTCAGCCCAGATCGCATAAGCTTCATCGTCATCTTGGTAGACGGTAACCGACAACTTCTCCTGTGGCAGCGCCATCCACTCAGGCGAGGTCAAAAACTCCCAAGCAAACTGAATCGCTTCGCGCTTGAAGTAATCGCCGAAGCTAAAATTACCCAACATCTCGAAGAAGGTGTGATGACGCGCGGTGTAACCGACATTCTCCAGATCATTATGCTTACCTCCCGCACGGACACAACGCTGCGAGGTCGTGGCGCGACTGTAGGCCCGCTTATCCGAACCGAGGAAAACATCCTTAAACTGCACCATGCCTGCGTTGGTAAACAGCAGGGTCGGGTCATTGCCCGGAACCAGGGAACTACTGGCGACAACACTGTGATTCTGTTGCTCAAAATAATCCAGAAACGCCTGGCGAATCTGCGCACTGCTCATCTGCTTCATAGACACTCGATACCGAAAACAACGTCCCGCCCAAACCCTAAAAAATCAACACTGCGTCAATTATGGTGAATAGCGGCAACTAAATGCTTGCAAAATGGGGCCACAGTATACATGCGGCAAGATTGACGCGTAAGCCCAAAACCACACAACAGAAGCGAAGGCGGGAAGCCACTCAAAACCAACAACGACAAACAACCCGACTCTACCGCCCCTAAGCGCGCTCAGACACTTGATCCATGGCGTAGCGACACTGCTCCTGGGTGAAACCTCGATACAACAAAAATCGCTGCCACTTGGCCTGCTCACGCCGATCAACAGGCGGCCGGCTACCGAAACGCCGCTGCAACACTTCACTAGCCAGCTCAAACCAATCTTGCTCACACGCCTCTAGCACCTGACTCCGAAGGTCGTCCGCAACCCCCTTATAACGCAACTCCTGAGCAATCCGTATCGCGCCCTGGCCTCGACCGATTCTCGATCGAAGCAGACTTTCTGCAAACCTCTGATCAGATTGATAACCCAACCGCTGAAACTCCCTCAGGAGCTCATCAATCGCGTCCTCCACCAGCGCCGAGCCATCGTCCTCAGCCATCGGATCCTGCCCTTTCTTACCGATACGCAGCAACCGCTGCTGCAGCTCATGGAAGCTATACTCCCTGCGTGACAACAAGGCCAACGCTGACTGCTTCAACTGTTTTTTAAGATCGCTGCTCATAACCACTCATTCACTGCTATCAGCCGATATAACAGGCCATATTAAACGCCTATTTTTGCGATAAGCCGAGACCATCGTTAGAATAGCCGCCTTTTTAAACAGGGCATATCGCTCTAGCGACACTAGCGACCCACCGCTGGCAATCAATACCGGACAACCACCATGAAACTCTCCACTTTTGGCACCAAGTTCACCACCGACTCAGGCATTCTCAGCCTAATGGACGATCTGGGCAACGCCCTAGCCGGTGATCAGGAGATGATCATGATGGGAGGCGGCAATCCCAGCCACATCCCCGAAGTCCAAGCCCTGTTTCACGACCGCGCTCGGCGAATTCTCGACAACCCAAAGGAGTTCCAACACCTGATCGGCGTGTACGACCCACCTCAGGGCGAGGTTGAATTCCTAAACAACCTGGCACGACTGCTTAAACGCGAACTAGGCTGGAATATCAGCGCACGCAACATCGCCCTGACCAACGGCAGCCAATCGGGCTTTTTCATGCTGTTCAATATGTTTGGCGGCAACTATGACGACGGTCAACACAAGAAGATCCAACTACCGCTAGCACCCGAATACATCGGCTACGCCGATGCCGGCCTAAGCCCAGACTTTTTTACCGCCGGCCACCCCAAGATCGATCTACTGGACCCGCACACATTCAAATACCGGGTCGATTTCAACGAAATCGAGATCTCCGAACAGACCGGCGCTATCTGCGTTTCTCGCCCGACCAACCCAACCGGCAACGTAATCACCGACGACGAACTCGCCCATCTGGATGACCTGGCACAACAACAACAGATCCCCCTGATCATCGACGGCGCCTACGGCACTCCGTTCCCTAACCTGATCTTTACCGATGCCCAACCGCTATGGCACGAAAACATCATCGCCTGCATGAGCCTGTCTAAACTCGGCCTGCCCGCTGCCCGTACCGGCATCATCGTCGCCAACGAAGAGATCATCCGCGCGGTATCAGCAATCAATGCGATCACCAATCTGTCGACCGGCAGTTTCGGGGCAGTACTGACCCAGGAGATGGTACGCACCGGCGACATCATCAAGATCAGCAACGAACTGGTAAAACCCTACTATCAAGAGCGCTCACAACTGGCTGTACAGTGGTTTCAATCCGCGCTTGGTGAACTGCCCTATTACATCCACAAACCCGAAGGCGCGATGTTCCTATGGCTCTGGTTTAAGGACCTACCGATCTCCAGCCTGGAGCTGTACCAGCGCTTAAAAGCGCGTGGCGTACTGGTGGTTTCCGGCCACTACTTCTTTACCGGCATCGATGATCAATGGCAGCACAAAAACGAGTGCATCCGGGTCACTTATACCCAGGAGGCCAGCAAGGTAAAACAAGGGATAAAGATTATCGCGGAAGAGGTACGCCAGGCCTACGAGCAGGCCTAAGACCAACAAACAGCAGCGCTCTCCACTGTAACAGCAACGTCGTCGACAGAGATATCGACATTGGTGCTGGCGATCGACAGCGGTTCTCGCCACTCCCGCCCCGCCAGACCTAGTGCAATATCGTTAAGTACACGCCACTTTTTAGCGCACCAGTGCGGACTCAACAAAATACTCGCCTCCGCGGTGCCGGTCAGACGATGGAACACCAGCTCGCCCGGACTTCGGCGAATGATCTCAACGCTGGCCGCAACATAATCATCGTAAGGCACCCCTTGATACAACCCCTGCTTCCACTGTCGAGCTAACTGCGTGCCCTTGACGATGTGCAGCGGATGTAACTTCATCCCCTGAGTCTGCGTACACCCCGCCTTCAGCTCCATCACACGATCAAAGCTGGTAACACTATCGAAGGCGGTCTCACCGGGCAACCCGACGATTAAATGGGTACAGACCTGCAGATCACGCGCCTTAGCCCGCGCCATCGCATCGACATATTCAGCCCAACCATGCCCCCGGTTGACTCGCGCTAACGTCTCATCATCGGCCGACTGCAACCCCAATTCCAGCCAGACTTCATAACCCTGATCCTGATAACTTGCCAACAGATCCAATACCGGATCGGGCACACAGTCGGGGCGCGTACCAACCGACAGACCAATAACATCAGGCTCGCTCAAGGCATCATCGTAGAGTTGCTTAAGATACTCAATATCGGCATAGGTGTTGGTATAGGCCTGAAAATAGGCCAGATAGTGCTGCGCACCGGTCCGCTTACGGATCACACGTCGCCCCGCCTCAATCTGCGAAGAGACCGACGGCGGTTGCTTACTATTAGGACTGAAAGAGGTGTTATTACAGAAAGTGCAACCGCCGATACCCTTGGCACCGTCGCGGTTGGGACAGGTAAAGCTGGCATTAAGCGCGAGCTTATGGACCCGGTAGCCATACTTACGCTGCATATGACTGCCAAAACTATTAACCAAAGAAGCTAGCTGCATCGGCCACTCGATCAGAAAGAGCTACTACGACCCGCCTGTTGCGGAACCCCGTTTAACCGGTGATTTTTTTGCGATAACGCAACAGTGCCTGCACCGGCCCCGAGCACGCATAAACAACAAAAATCAGCCACAACAACACCGCCGGATCGATAGAGATAACTCCAATGACCAACACCGCCCCTAGCAACACCACAAAAGGCACCTTACCCTTGAGATCAATGTCTTTAAAACTGTGGTAGTGAAAGTTGCTGACCATCAAAATCCCCATCGCCGATACCAGCACAGCGATCGCCGGGGCATAACGCGCCGGATCGACCTCGAATTCAGTTCCGACCCAAACCATCCCTGCGATTACCGCCGCGGCGGCAGGACTGGCCAAACCGATAAAGTAGCGCTTATCGACGCTGCCAATCTGGGTATTAAAACGCGCCAACCTCAGCGCAGCTCCAGCCACAAAAACAAAGGCAGCAAACCAGCCAAAACGACCGACATCGTGCAACGCCCACGAGAACGCGACGAGTGCCGGCGCTACGCCGAACGACACCATATCGGCCAGACTATCGTATTGAGCCCCAAATTCACTTTGAGTATTGGTCATCCGGGCGACTCGACCATCGAGACCATCGAGCACCATCGATACAAAAATCGCAATCGCCGCCTTCTCGAAACTGCCATTCATCGCCGCTATCACGGCAAAGAAACCGGAGAACAGCGCCGCCGAGGTAAACAAATTGGGCAACAGATAAATACCACGACTGCGCGCCTTGGCCTGAACTGAATCAGACTGGGCCGACCCCGTCGAAGCGGCGTCGACCTGAGGATCGACCTTCACAACCGGTTCCACCGCATCAGCATCCGCGTCTGCGCGTTGAGATTGATCCTGCTCTGACATACTTGAAGCCACTCTAGGTTAGTTACGTAAGAGACAACAGACGACTACGCCCACCGTAAAACTGCCGCAATGATAAAGCGATTGTCGCATTGCCGCCAGCAACAGACACCGATACCACACAAAACGACTGCAGAACGAACTAGATGCTTGAAATAATCAATACAGGGAGGTCTAAAAAGGAGTTCAGAGTG
>JBFFKD010000080.1:0-8663 GCA_041555595.1 Motiliproteus sp. | reverse complement strand
GGCAGCCAGAGTTCCAATCACCATCGCCCAGCCATCGACCAGCACAAACAGCATGATCTTAAACGGCAGCGAGATAATCACCGGCGACAGCATCATCATACCCATCGCCATCAACACGCTGGCAACCACCATATCGATCACCAGAAACGGGATAAACAACATAAAGCCGATCTGAAACGCGGTCTTAAGCTCGCTGGTGATAAACGCGGGAACCAGAATACTAAACGGCAACGCCTCAGGCGATTCGACCTGCTCAATCCGAGCGATCCGTACAAACAGCTCGATATCACTCTCACGGGTCTGCTCAAGCATAAAACCACGAAACGGCTGCGCTGCCGCTTCAATTGTCTGCAGCGCAGTTAACTCTTCGTTCAGATAAGGCTGCACCGCTTCGGCGTTAACCCGGTCAAGCACAGGCGTCATAATAAAGAAGGTCAAAAATAACGCCAGCCCCACCATAATCTGATTCGACGGCGTCTGCTGCAAACCCAACGCCTGCCGAAGAATCGCAAACACGATCACAATCCGGGTAAACGAGGTCATCATCATGACGATCGCTGGCAGGAACGTCAGCAGCGTCATCAGAATCAAGATCTGTAACGTTACCGAATAACTCTGAACACCATCTTCGCCAGTGGTGACGGTCACCGCCTCGAGCCCACCGATCTCAGCCAGCGCCACCCCTGGAGTCAACCAACCCAGTGATGCGACCAATAACAGCCCCAGCCACTTAGTCACCCGCGATACCGCCATTTTTTTTTGCTGAGGCACTACTCAGATCACCCTCAACATCGCCACCGACAGAACGGTCAACCGTCTGAGACTTCGCCATCGCGCGCTGAAGCCAATCCGAAAATGGCGCCTGTTGTTCTTTAGGCTCGCTGACTAACGGTTGATCGTAGCTTTCCAGTAGGTTGACCCGACCCGGCGCCACTCCCAGCAATAACTGCTTTGAACCAGCCTGAACCAACACCACCCGCTCACGAGCGCTCAACGGCAATGTCGCCAGCACTTTCAAACCCTGGTGCGAGAAGCCGCCTGCGACACCGGTCCGCTTGACCAACCAAGCCAGTCCCAAAAACAGCACCAACACCAGCACCAGCCCAGCCAACAGCTGGCCAACAGCTGCAAAATCAAAACCTTGAGAAAGGGAAGGGCCGGAAACGGCATTACGAGCCAACGACACAGTCGACTGACTGCTCAATTGAGCGGTGCCAGCAGCGTCACTGGCAACAGCCACCGCGCCAACCGTGAGGCCTAGCAACAGCCCAACCAATACCCGCCAACCGACTCGAATCAACGCAACTTCCTGATTCGTTCAGACGGACTAACCACATCGGTCAACCGGATACCAAAACGGTCGTTAACCACAACCACCTCGCCATGGGCGATCAAGGTGCCATTGACCTTCACGTCCAACGGCTCACCGGCCATCCGATCCAGCTCGATTACCGATCCCTGGCTCAATTGCAACAGGTTACGAATTGCGATTTCGGTGCTACCCCCCTCCATCGACAATGATACAGGGATGT
Source organism: Motiliproteus sp. (assembly GCA_041555595.1). Classification (GTDB taxonomy): domain Bacteria; phylum Pseudomonadota; class Gammaproteobacteria; order Pseudomonadales; family Balneatricaceae; genus Motiliproteus. Next base: position 7,131 of record JBFFKD010000080.1, on the reverse strand, counting down.
CGAGAATGACATCTAAATCCGGGTTCTCGGCCAGCTGTGGCGGATCCGACTCATCGTGCAGCTCATCCAGCTCGACCGGATCGGCATCAGGCTCAATCCCCTGATCAGCCAACGCCTCCGCCCAGATATCATCGACATCACTACCACCCGAAGCCTCTTGATCCTCAAGCGCAGCAGCCCACTCATCGGCCATCGCCTGGTCGTCATGGGAATTTTCGTTTTCGTCACTCATGTCGCGATTCTCTCAGGACTTATCTCTATGCTTGTCTCAATACTCACCCACACAACCCTACTAGACAGCTATTTTTCACGCTTAATTTGATCGATGATTTTTACCGCCAGATTGTGCCGAGACACCCCCAGCTTGCAATTAAAAATCGGCACATCATTGGCGGTCAAGGTCAGTAGCTCAGGAATTTCAACCGGGATCACATCACCCGCCTCCATCGCCATGACGTCACGCAGAGTGATATCACGCTCGGCCACCCGCATATCCAGATTCACCTTGGCATTCATGATGTCGGAGCGCAACGCATTGATCCAGCGCTCATCCTTACCATCAGAATCGCTCTGCACTCCCGAATCGAGCACCTCACGGATCGGCTCCAACATCGCGTAAGGTATAGTGACATGAAAATCACCGCCGCCGCCGTCGAGCTCGATATGAAAGGTGCTAACCACCACCACCTCACCCGGGCTGACGATATTGGCCATCGCCGGATTAACCTCGGAGTTGACGTACTCGAAGTCGACCTCCATGATCGGAGCCCAGGCTTCGCGCAGATCGACAAATATCTGCGTCAATAGCATCCGCACAATGCGGTTCTCGGTCGGGGTGAATTCACGACCTTCAATCTTGGCGTGACGGCCGTCGCCACCAAAGAAATTATCCACCAACTTAAATACCAGCTTGGCGTCCATGATAAACAGACTGGTACCGCGTAGCGGACGAATTTTAACCAGATTAAGACTGGTAGGAACGTAGAGGGTGTGGACGTATTCGCCAAACTTGAGGATCTGCACCCCACCCACCGACACATCGGCACTGCGACGCAGAATATTAAACAGACTGATACGGGTATAACGAGCAAAGCGCTCATTGATCATCTCCAGGGTCGGCATCCGCCCCCGGACGATCCGCTCCTGACTGGTTAAATCGTAGGAGGAGGCACCCTCCTCGTCGACATCCTCATCGGTGTCGATATCACCGTCATCGACCCCATGCAGCAGGGCATCAATTTCGTCTTGTGATAGTAGATCCTGAACGCTCATCGATTACTGGCGCCTATTGCATCACGAAATTGGTAAAGAAGACTTGTTCCACGCCGGGTCTGCCGATCTCTTGGCGCAGCAACTCTTGCAGTTTCAGGGTCGCCTCTTTGCGCAACCTCTCCTTCCCTTCGGCTGTCTGCAGCTCTGAGAATGATTGACTCGAAAACAGGTCCGACAATTTATAGATCGCCAATGGCATATGCTTGGTCAACGCATCGGCAACATCCTGATCACGCGTCAACGCTTCTGCATATATCTGCAGAAAGCGCTGACGACCGGTTTTTTCAGAAAAATTGGCAATGAATGATGGTTTGCCTCCTAAAGTACGGAGTTTGACGTAGATAGCGGTTTTACGAACCAGCTGCGCGCCGGAAGCCTCATCTTTAACCGAGCTATCGCCACTCAGAAAAAACCAACCCGCACCACCCAGCGCTGCCAACAACACGACGGCTGCAACAATGACGATTAGCAGTTTTTTCGATGATTTCGGAGTTGGCTCCGGAGCCGTCTCTTCAGCCATAGCGTCCTCTTAGCCCCAATGAATCCGGCATCTGCCGGTGGCTTTGCTTTCGCCACAGTCCAGCCATGGCTCAAAGCGGGGACTATACCATAAAACCGACCGCCGGTAGCCTTATGGGCGCCCCCCTTATCAGGCGTAATAATCCACCAGCGATAGCGACATCGACGTCTGCGCTAGCACTCCATCTTGTTGATTTTCAGGATCAATATCTTCACCCGCCGAGCCACCTTGCGAATCAGCAGAATCACCCTCGCCCGAGCCCTTGGCGAGTGACTGGTCGGAGACATCGGCCTGCCCCAGCTCAATACCATTTTCCGCCAGCATCTCACGCAGTCGTGGCATCTGTTGATCCAACACTTCACGCACATGGGCATGCGGACTGGTAAAGCTTAAACTGGCCTGATCGCCCTGAATACGGAGCCGCACACTGAGACTGCCCAGCTCGGGCGGATCGAGCCGCAACTCCGCGGTCGAGATATTCTGCCCTGCCATCCAAAGAATTCGCTGCGACGCAGCTGGAGTCCAGCTATCGCCGCCAAAACGTTCGCCAACCCCCAGCGCCAAATTATTTGTTGCCGAGGTTTGATACGTTTGCTGCAGCTGAGCCAAACTACCTGTCCTCCCAGCCTGAGCCAGTGAACCCGCTTCGGCGGTGGTCGATCCTGATTGCGCAACCAGAGCGCCTTTAAACAGGGTATCGTTCTGCGCCAGACGCTGCCCCTGCGCCGCGACAGAGTCGCGCAGCTCAACCCAGCGAGACAGCGATTCGCGCCGCCCCTGCTGCTCAGCATCCTGATCGGCAGCCCCCTGCTGACCCGCCGCAACAGAGGGAGCATCGCCCACACCCGGCTTAACAGCCTGTTCACCACCCTGATTAGCAGGCGCAGGTGAAGATGGCGCAGGAGTCACGAACGGCACCACCTTCTCAACTATCGGCTCTTTAACGCCACCAACAACAGCCTGCTGTCCACCAGCAGCGATGACATCGACAATCGGCGCCTGTGCCTCATCGCCCGAGACATCATCTGCACTAGCGCTGGTAACTGCAACCGATGCCGACTGACTCGCAGTAACGCCAGACCCACCCGGCAACACCTCTTCGATCGAACTACCGACCAAATCGGCAGCCATTCGCTCGGTATTGGCATTGGCATTGGCATTATTCGAGGTAGCGTTATCGCCAGCCTGCGCAGCGCCCGCTATCGCCTGGTCGGGTAAATCACCTCCTCTCGAAACGGATTCCGCTACCCCACGCAACCGATCCGCCAACGACAACAGCTCATCGATCGAACGCCCCTTGTTATCCTGATCGTTTCGATCCGAACCTTCAGCCGAGGTGGCTCGTATCGTCTCAACCAGCTGCAGTAGCGAATCGGACTCATCCTGCTTTTCATGCTGAGCGCCTTGCATCAACAGCGCAGCCTGCGCCAACTGCTCAATCTGGTCCTGCGGCAGGCCTTCGTTCGCTAGCTGAGCGACCAACTCATCCAACTGCTGTAGCTGCTCTGACGACAGTTCGGTACCCAGCTGCTCGGAAAAATCTCCCAACTGAGCAACAAGATCTGACGGCAAAGACTCGCCGTCGAGCGGCAACTCTGATCCGCTGATCGGCTGCTCCATGGCTGCCTGAATCTGCTGCATCAGCTGAGCAAACATCTGCTCCAGATTACCGGATCCAGCTGAATCCTGGGCCCCGACAGTGTTGGGAATCGCCGCCTGAGATCCGGTGGCTGCCATCATTGGCATCAAAGACATAGCACTCTCCTATACAAACGTGACTAAGGCATTGCAAGGAAAAGGCCAAGTCAAAAAAGCAACCACTTGATCACCGAAAAAGAGAGAGATCAGAACATTCAGCCAGGTTAACAAAGGAGGCGTTATGCGCTTGACACAGTTACAAACACACCACCGTTAGCGTCGATTTAAACGCGATTGCGTTAGCTCATCGATCTGCTTCTGCAGTCGCTTATCGTCTTGCTGCTGTTCCTGGTTCTGAGTTCTTGAGATCAACGAGCTCATCGCCTGCTCACGACCGCTGGCGACCTGCCAAGCTTGCTTGGCCTGCTCCAGGGACTGCTCGCTGAACTGGATCTGCTGCTTTTGTTGCGCCAACGCATCAAGCAACCGCTGTTTAAACGACTGCAAGCGCTGCAACTGCTCCATCGTCACACCCGCCTGACCGGTAGTTAGCAGCTCTTTCTGGTAATCAACCAGATAGTCCTGCAACTGCACCAGTTTTCGCTGCTCAGCCAACAACTGCTGCTGGGCTTGACCCAGCTGCTGTTCGGCATTTTTTCGCCGCCGCTCAGCCAACTGCTGCACCGGCTGTAGACGCTTAGATTTTTTCATTACCGCTCACCAGCAAAGCCGATCGACCAACCAGAGCGACACCCCAACCAACGGCACCTAGCCATTAGGTTGAGGAGGGCATCATCGGTGCCAACTGCGGCGTAGCGGCGGGTGTCGGAGGAGGATTGAGTACCTGATGCAACTGCTGAAAGCTGTCGCTGAAACTGAAACTCTCATTTAGCCCCTGCTGCAGAAAAGCGCGAAAATGCGGCACCCGCTCGATCGCATGATCAATCTCGGGATCAGAACCTGCCACATAGGCCCCGACACTGATCAGATCACGGTTTTGCTGGTAACGTGAATAGACCTGCTTGAGCTTCTGCGCCATCCCCAAGTGCTGCGGTGAAACAACCGCAGGCATCGCTCGACTGATTGACGCCTCTACGTCGATCGCCGGATAATGCCCCTCTTCGGCCAACTGCCGTGACAAAACAATGTGACCATCAAGAATCGCCCGGGCCGCATCGGCGATCGGATCCTGCTGATCATCACCCTCCGTCAATACGGTATAAAAAGCGGTAATCGATCCGGCGCCCTCAGCACCATTGCCGGCGCGCTCGACCAGCTTGGGCAGCATCGCAAATACCGACGGCGGATACCCTTTCGTTGCTGGAGGCTCACCCACCGCCAAAGCAATTTCACGCTGCGCCTGGGCATAACGCGTCAATGAATCCATCAGCAGCAGAACATTCTTCCCCTGGTCTCGAAAATGCTCGGCGATACGCGACGATAGCTCAGAGGCCCTTAACCGCATCAAGGGGGAATCATCCGCAGGAGACGCCACCACCACAGCGCGTGCCAAGCCTTCAGCACCCAGACTATGATCGATAAACTCCTTCACCTCTCGGCCCCGTTCGCCGATCAGGCCCACTACGATAATCTCGGCCTCGGTAAAGCGGGTCATCATCCCCAACAATACACTCTTACCGACCCCGGAACCGGCAAACAACCCCATCCGTTGACCACGCCCGACACTCAATACCGAGTTGATCGCTTTGATTCCAACATCAAGCGTTTTGTTGATCGGCTGGCGGGAGAGCGGATTAATCGGCGAACCACTCAGACCCACCTCATGCTCGGTGCGCAACGGCCCTTTACCATCGATCGGCTGCCCCGTGCCGTTAAGCACCCGTCCCAGCAGTTCAGGCCCCACCGGAACCTTGCTACCGCCGCTAAGCGGCAGCACCTTGGCACCGGGATACAGTCCCTCGATCGGAACCAGCGGCATCAGATAGATCGAATCGTCGCCAAAGCCCACCACCTCAGCCTCAACATGGATCTGTGAGCTGACCTCAATCCGACAATAGGTTCCTATCGCGGTGCGCAAGCCTTTAGCCTCCAGCGTCAACCCTACCAACCGGGTGATCCGCCCCTCCACTTCAGGCTGCGGCGAGCGCAGTGAGCGCCGACTACGCTGCTGCAGACGCTCAACCAGCCGCGTCATCGACCCCACCTTCACCGGACGCAGCCTCATCGCCCGACAGCACCTGCTCAACCACCTGGCTAAAGCGCTTTTCGACCGTGTAGTCTAGATAACTGCACTCACCCCGCACCCGGATACCGCCACGCGCCAATGCAGGATCAACTGCAACCTCCCAACTGGCCCGCTCCTGATCACGCAGTTGCTGCAACACCAGCTCATCATCAGGATGAACAAAAAAACACAGCTGCTGCGCCTGCTGGGGCAGCGCATCTAGCGATTCCTGTACCGCACGTTTGAGCACCTCAGGGCGGGTCGCCAGCTCCTGCTTGACCACGGCTTCAGCAGTATCGACCACCAACCGAATCACCGCCTGCTCCAACCCATGCGCCTGTTGCTCCAACGGTTTCTCTAACGCCAGCTGCATCGATCGAAGCCGCGCCTTAAGGTCGTTGATCTCCGCCTCAGCCTTGTCGTAGGCCGCTTTATAACCGGCCGCCTGGCCCGCCTCTAATCCCTGCTGATGACCGGCCGGTTTTCCCTCGGCAACGCCTTGTGCAAACCCCTCTTTCCTGGCCTCAGCACGAATCCTCTCCATCTCGCCGACAGTCAACGGGGCCGAGCTGAGCGCCATCTCATCGACCTGCTTAGGGGTCGACTCAGATCGCTTCTCCTGAAAGGGTGAACGCACAATATGCGCTCCGGCGACACGTGGAAACGCCCAGGCTTTTAATGGCGGCAGATCACCTGCAGCTATCCGGTCGTCCGATCTCTTTTTGTCGCTCACAACTACCTCGATACAAACCCGCCTTAACAACCTACCAGCGCGTTACTAAACCATCTCTTCGCCGCTGCCACCCAGCATAATCTCACCCTCATCAGCCAAGCGACGCGCCACCGAAAGGATCTCTTTCTGGGCATTCTCAACATCACTGATCTTAACCGGCGGAGCGGCTTCAAGGTCATCTCGCAGCAATTCAGCAGCACGCTTGGACATGTTCTTGAATATTTTCTCCTGCATATCAGTATCGGCTCCTTTGAGCGCGATCAGCAGAATATCGGTCGAAATTTCGCGAAGAATGGTCTGAATACCACGATCATCGACATCAGCCAGGTTGGCAAATACGAACATCAAATCCTGAATCTCTTCGCCCAGATCGTCATCCACCTCACGAATCGACTCCATCACCGACGCCTCGGTCGAGGTATCGAAGAAGTTCATGATATCGGCAACCACCCGAACCCCGCCCATATTGGTGGTTGAGGTCGAGGCACTGTTGGCGAACTGGCGCTCGAGAATGTCGTTAAGCTCCTGTAGCGCGTTCGGCTGCACCGTATCCAGCGCCGCAATCCGCATCAGGATATCGAGCCGAACCTTTTCATCAAAGAACTCCAGCACTTCGGCGGCCTGATCACTATCCAGATAGGACACCACAATGGCCTGGATCTGCGGGTGCTCGTAGCGCACCACATCCGCAACTTGGCGTGACTCCATCCACTTCAGCGTATCCAAACCACGGGTATTGCCCCCCTCAAGGATTCGATCGATCACCCCGGCAGCTTTGTCGGC
>JBFFKD010000079.1:0-8696 GCA_041555595.1 Motiliproteus sp. | reverse complement strand
CGATTGTCGGAACAGCCTAGATGCGGCGTTTATTAGCTATCCAAGACCTAGCCACACAGCTGCGTATGCTGGTTGCTTGTTGTCTGAGTTTCATCGGAGTGTTCAGCACTACCGCTGTGGCGCAGATTGAGGTTATCGACGATGCTGGGCGGCAGGTAACACTTGCGGCACCTGCCCAGCGGATCATTAGCCTTGCACCGCATATCACCGAGATGCTGTTTAGTGCCGGCGCGGGAGATAAGGTGGTCGGGGTGGTGGGCTACAGCGATTATCCTCCGGCAGCGACTCTAATACCTCAGATCGGTAGCTTCGACCGGCTTGATCTAGAACGGATCCTGTCACTTAAGCCTGACCTGATCATCGGTTGGAAATCGGGCAATCCGCAACAGGCCTTGGAACAGTTACAGCAGCTGCAGATTCCGCTCTATCTTAGTGAACCGCGAATTTTTACCGACATCCCGGAAAGTTTGGATCGCTTCGGCCGGTTGGCGGGAAGTTACCACCACGCTCATGCCGTGGCCGAGCAGTTTGTCGCCAACCTGAGTGCATTACAGCAGCGCTATCAGCACGGGCCCGGTATCAGCGTGTTTTATCAGGTCTGGAAGCAGCCATTGATGACCTTTAATGGTGAACATCTATTCAACGCGGTGCTGCAGTTGTGCGGGGGCCGTAATCTGTTTGTTGATCTGCCAAGGGTGGCATCATCGATCGAACTCGAAGCGGTACTCAAAGCCGATCCTGAGGTGATCATTGTTGGCCAAACTAACCGCGATTGGATCGATGACTGGCGCCGTTGGCCGACCTTGAAGGCGGTCAAAACCGACCGCCTTTACGCTCTCAATCAGGATATGCTTGTGCGTCCAACCACTCGAATTATTGAAGGAATCCGGCAAGTATGTGCGGTACTGCAACCTCAGCGCTAAAACAGCAACCGACCGCTGTGTCGATACCGTTGCGGGTACGGTTATTTGCCGCCTTGCTGCTGACCTCCTGCGTGATCAGCTTTCTGATCAGCTTGAGTGTGGGAAGCTTTGCGATTCCGCTGGATACTTTGCTAGCGCTACTGACCGACGCTTCCTTGGGGGCATCAACCGACCAGATAGAGCGCTCAGTCGTGATGGAACTGAGGCTACCGCGTGCGCTCAGCGCGATGGTGGTCGGTGCCCAGCTGGCGCTGGCGGGGTGCTTGATGCAAGCGTTGCTGCGTAACCCGTTGGCTGATCCGTATGTATTGGGTGTGTCAGGTGGTGCTTCCGTGGCGGCTATGCTCGCTATCATGTTCGGGCTGGGTGGTTTCTGGATCTCAGGTTCAGCACTGATCGGCGCGATGCTTAATATGCTGCTGGTGTTTGGGCTGGTACAGCGCAGTGGGCGCTGGTCGTCGGGGCGTCTGCTTCTGACAGGGATCGTGATCGCATCGGGCTGGGGCGCAATGGTCAGTTTTCTGTTGGCGATCAGCGATGGAAGTGCCCTGAAAGGGATGTTGTTCTGGCTGATGGGGGATTTTAGTCACAGTGGCTACCCCGGCTGGAATACCTTGTGGCTGACGCTGGGGTTGCTACTGAGCCTGGCGGCGGCGCGACCGCTCAACATTTTGGTACGTGGCGAACTACAGGCCAAAGCGTTGGGGGTCGATCCGCGACCACTGCAGATTGCCCTCTACCTGCTGACCTCGTTGTTGACCGCCTCGGCAGTAACCCAGGCTGGTAGTATTGGTTTTCTAGGGCTGGTGGTACCGCATCTGGTTCGGCTGGTGATCGGAGCCGATCATCGTTGGTTGCTACCCTGTTCGGCGCTGGCCGGTGCCACCCTGTTGCTTTTGGCCGATACGCTGGCGCGTACGCTGATTGCACCGCAACAGTTACCAGTCGGAGTGATCACCGCACTGTTGGGAGTACCGCTTTTCCTAGTGCTGCTGAACCGTAATGGCGCAATTGACGCTGGAGCGGGGCGATCATGAATCGGTTACGGATCGACAACCTGGGGGTTGCGATAGGCCCGCGCTGGTTTTGCCGACAGCTCGACCTGGCATTCGAGCCGGGACAGGTGTGGGGGGTTCTTGGGGCCAACGGCTCGGGTAAAACCACGTTGTTACATACCCTAGCAGGGTTACGCCAGCCGCAGCAGGGGCAGATATTGCTCGACGACCAGCCGTTATCGCAACGCGACAGCCGGATCAGGGCGCAGGCGATCGGAGTGCTGTTGCAGGAAGCGACGCCAGCATTTCCGGCCAGTGTGCGTGACGTCGCATTGCAGGGGCGCTACCCACATCTGTCACCGTGGCAGTGGGAAACTGCAGCTGATGTAGTGCTGGTCGAGCAAGCGTTAGAGCAGGTCGGGTTAACCGAACTGGCCGATCGTGACCAGCAGCTGCTGTCCGGTGGCGAGCGGCAGCGACTTAAGATCGCGAGCTTGATGGTACAGCAGCCGCAGATCTGGTTATTGGACGAGCCGACCAACCATCTCGATCTGCACCATCAGGTGGATCTGTTGCAGCAATTATGCGACCGGATTCGACAACAGCAACAGCTATTGGTTATGAGCCTACACGACCTTAATCTAGCGGCGCGTTTCTGCGATTGTTTGATTCTGATGCACCGCGACGGTTCGGTTGAAGCGGGAGCTGCCGAGCAGTTGTTAAACGAGTCGGCATTGAGTCGGTTGTACGGGCATCCCATCTGTAAATTGCAAGCGCAAGGTCGATCACTGTTTATCCCGCAATAAGATTTTACGTTCTGTGATTGGGGGTGGTCTAGATTCACGAATCTCAGGCCGCTGGGTAAAGTCGTGCCCCCATCCCGAACGCTGAGCTGTTTTTGCCTTTGCCGTTGCCCTTGAGCAGGATGATGATGCCGCGCTCTTGATCGGCTTGTTTGACCTTATCGTCGACGCTCTCAGTGGCGGCATTGGCATCTGAATCGATCATGCCGCTATTCCTGTTTCCGGCTATCAGATATCGAACGTAGCCCAGATAGGGCAGTGATCAGACGGCTTTTCCATCGCCCGAATCGCGTAATCAACGCCGGTGTCGGTGCAACGCTGCATCAAGGTTTGAGTGGCCAGAATCAAATCGATTCGAAGACCTCGTTTGGGTTCACGATCAAAGCCTTTGCTGCGGTAATCGAACCAGCTATAAAAATCGATTGAGTCGGGATGTTGTTCACGATAGCTATCGGTCAGCCCCCAGCCCATCAGCCGGGTCAGCCACTCGCGCTCTTCAGGCTGAAAACTGGTCTTGCCGGTGCGCAGCCAACGCTTGCGGTTATCTTCGCCGATACCGATATCCAGGTCGGTCGAGGAGATGTTCATGTCGCCGATCACGACCAGCGGCTGTTGCGGATCACAGTCGTTAATCAGGTAGTCTTGCAGGTCGGCGTAGAATTTTCGCTTGGCCGGAAACTTGGTTTGGTGCTGGATACTTTCACCCTGCGGGAAATAGCCGTTGACGACCCGGATAGTTCCGCCTTTAGGTGTGGCGTAATCGCCGATAATCATCCGTTTCTGGGCATCGTCGTCATCGCCGGCAAAGCCTTTTTGAATCTTCAGTGGCTCAAGTTTAGAGATCAGACAAACACCGTAATGTCCTTTCTGGCCGTGGAAGTGGACCTTGTAGCCCATCGCCTCGATTGCCGCCTGTGGAAACTCATCGTCATGGACCTTGGTTTCCTGAATGCCGATCACATCGGGTTGTTGACTGGCGATCAGTTGTTCGAGTTGGTGCAGGCGAGCACGAATACCGTTGGTGTTGAAGCTGATTATTTTCATATCAATAAAATTATCCATTAAAAACAGTTGATTATATGAAAGCAGCAAATCTAATAAAAAATTATTCGGGTAGATTAACCGCTACTAAGCGGATATCTACATGCCGGGGAGCGTAATTTTGAGGTCATCTTCTCGGTCGCGCGACCGGCTAGTTGCTGCGGACTAACGCCTTGATCTTTGTCGTGCTTAACCCCCGGTGGGCTGATCTCGTTAAAGGTGGGCATTGTCCCTTTCTCCCAGCCCTTGAACAACCCGCAATCCGTACGGGCTTTAACGACATAATCTGCAGGGCGGGGTAGGCGACCTGGGTTGAGTCCCGCTTTATTGTTTCGCTTGTGATACGCAACGCGGTGAATAATCTGCGGGCTGGGTGTGTTGTCTCTGCACCTTGATACTTCGGCGTTAAGCTCTGTATTTATCTCAGTCTTGAGATGGGCAGGGCTTTTGCTGAACCACATACAGGTTGCTGCCTATTAGCTGGCCGAAATAGAAACTTCTCTTTGGGGCCTGGCGGTGTTTGTTTTGATATTCGCTGTCGCCAAAGCTAAGTTGCTGTTCCAACGATAATCCTGTCAGAGCGTTATGACGCTGATTGTCTCAAGTGGCAGGACTGGTTCGCAATTTCCCCTATGCTTGGCTAAATTTTAATCCAGATCAAATAAATGGAAACCGGCCAGCAACGGGATTAACGGGCAACCGCGTGGGATACCATTGATCGGTGCTTGCGGCAAGCTGTTTTAGCAGTTGCGATAAATAATGATGGCAATGAAAGCCTGGTTGCCAGATGCCTGCGCTGTGCGGATAGTCTTTTCGTTGGATACAAAGCCACGGCCACGCGGCATCGATGTTCTTTGCGCAGATGAGTCGTGATACCAACGATGACAGTGATGTCGGTTTAACGAAAGGATTCCTGTGTCTTATTTCAACGTACTTCGGCAACTGGTCGATCAACAACTGTTTAGTGCTCTCCTGAGCCAAGCGCAGCAATATCGATTAGAAACCGGAGACCGTAACGTGTTGCCATTGGTAGCGCTCGCGCATGCTCACCTAGGCGAACGTGATCAAGCGGCCGCTCTTGTGGCAGATGCCGAACGCGGCCTATCCCAGCTCGACCAAGAAGCGCGCATCGATCTGGCGGCAGTTTACTGCCTGTTGGGGCGGATCGATGAAGCAGAGAAACTGCTTGAGCAAGCTCTGGCTGACCACCCTGACCACCCTGACCACCCTGGCCACTCACTGGCCCTAGCCCGCCTAGCTTGGTGCCGAATGCGGCAGGGACGGTTGTCCGAGTCGCTGGCACTGTATCAGCGCTCCGCCGCGTTGGCACCCCATCGCCTGCTGGTATGGATGGCGCTGGCGCGCCTGCAACTGGCGAAAGACGATCACAGCGCCGCACAACAAGCCCTAAACAGTGCGATTGTTCGCTTTGAGGCAATACGCAACGAATTATCAGAGAGGGTGGTCACCGACGTCACCGCCCAGCTGCGCGGCCTGCAGTTGGAGATCTGGCTGTCGGCCCAGGCACTTTCGCAGGCCGAACAGTGGCTGGATGAGCGCCGCGAAACCTTGTCGGAAGATGAGTGGTGTCATCTCATTGTCGGCTATTCCAACCTGTTGGCCGGTCGAGCACATAGTGCCGAAGCTGACGAGGCGCTTCGCAAGGGGCTTAAGCACTACCCCAAAAACCTGTCCCTACTGTCTCAGCTGGCTGAGCTGGCGCAACTGCAGGGGCGCACCATGCAGGCGGTGCAGCTGCTGCGTCAATCCATCAGCCTTGCTGGCGCTCAGGGTGAGCCGCAAGCCGCCGAAACCATTCGTTTGTGGGTACGCCTCTCCTCGGCCTGTCTGCACCAGATGGAACAACAGGCTCGCCATGCCGCTGAGAAAGCGGTGGCGTTGGCTGAGTCATTACAGTCAAACGATAGCACGCCCGAGGCTGTGATCCGGCAACTGCGGTTGCAAACCAAAAATGCTTTGGCGCAGGTTGCGAGCCACGAGCAACAGTTTGAAATTGCGGAAACACTATTTCGGGAAGTGCTGGCTGAAGCGCCTTATTTTGTGCCTGCTCTGCAGGGGTTGGGTCAGCAGCAGATGCAGCGGGGCAACATCGATGAAGCGGTCACCCTGTTTGAGACCATCAAACAGGTGGATCCGGCCAACGGTTATTCGTCGCTGATCAACGCGCGGTGTTTCCCTGATGATGTGGCCTCGTTGGAAAAAATCGAACATGCTGCCCGTCAACCTAGCTTGGAAGGCCCCGTGCGTTCAGGGCTGCTGTTGCAACTGGCCAGCGCCTGGGAACAACGCAAAGACTACGACCGCGCCTTCGCCTTAGCCATGGAAGCCAAGGGGGCGAGTAAAGCCCACCTCGGCTATGACCCGATCAAACACCGCAACCAGTGTGCGCGCACCCGTCATGCGTTCTGCAAGGCGTTGTATGAACACCGCCGTGACTGTGGATCCGACTCCACCTTGCCGGTTTTTGTCGTGGGTATGCCCCGTTCCGGTACCACGCTGGTGGAGCAAATTCTGGCGGGGCACAGTCAAGTCTTTGGAGCGGGTGAGCTGGGTGTCATTCCAAGCCGTATCGCAGGGCTTAATCGTTGGGAGCGCCATACCGGATCGGGCCGTCACTACCCCGATTGCGTGGATGACCTGACACCCCAAGTGACCGAAACAATCTCCAATGCCATTATCCAAGAGCTCAAGGCGTTGGCCGAAATCGACTGCCCGAGTGCTCGTCATGTGGTGGATAAATTGCCCCACAACTTCGAGAACATCGGGCTGATCAAGTTTTTGTTTCCAAAAGCCCGAATTATCTCAGTGCGCCGCGACCCACGGGATATCGCCATCTCGAACTACTTCACCGATTATCAAGCCAAACATGGCGGCATGGGGTTTGCCTACGACCTGGAATGGATCGGCGAGCAGCTGGCAGACCATAATCTGATGATGCACCACTGGGGTCAGCTGTTCCCCGATGCCATCCTGGAGGTGTGTTACGAGGATGTGGTGGAAGACTTGGAAGGCTCGGCACGCCGGATGCTGGAGTATATCGGTGTCGACTGGGAGCCGCAGGTATTGGCCTTTAACGAGCTGGACCGACCCGTTAAAACCGCCAGTGTCTGGCAGGTCCGGCAGCCGGTGTACCAAACCTCAAAAGCTAAATGGAAGCGCTATCAACGTCATTTGGCCCCGCTGATTAAAGGCACCAATGCCAACATCTGTCCTGATCCTATCACCGATATGGTCACTCTGCCGGTGCCCGGTTTTTTAACCGACGGTATCGCGCTGTTCCGCAATAATGAGTTGGATGAGGCTGAACGCAGCTTCAAAAAAATGCTGCACCATAACCCTGAGCATGCTGCCTGCAACTATATGGTTGGGTTGGTGTACTGCCGCAAGGGGCATGTCGCCGATGCCATTCCGCTGTTAGAGCAGGCGTATGGAACCTGTCCGTGGCAAAAAGAGTGGCGCGATAGCTTGATTCAGGCGTATGAGGCGAGTGGTGATCATGATCAAGCCGAGGCTTTGTGTGCTAAGTATTCTACTGCAGCTCGGCCTCACGTGGATCAGGATATGGATGATGATTCAAATATGGCCTGGCCAGTCGGTACAGACATACTGGAGCCTCATGATGGCTAGAGAGCAGCGCAGATCAGCGCGCCAGAATCGAACGCGTTCACGCTTTGGCTTGCCGTGGATGGATTTTTTGTTGTCGTCACTTTTTATATCGATGATGGCATCGGTGGGTTTGGCGCGGTCACTTGAACATTCACCCACAGAACCTTCTAGCGCTGAGGGGTTATCGGTTGCGCTGCAAGCAACAATGCAGCACCACCCGGCAGTAAAAGGCAAACAAGCGGAGCTGAAGGCTCAGTCAGGATTACTCGATAGTGCCAAGGCGGGACGTTATCCGAACCTAAGCGGCCAGGCTCAAACACTAGAGAGTGGCGAGAACACGGGCAGTTTGAGAGTGCGCCAGCCACTGTGGGCGTTTGGTCGTATTGATGCATCTATCGATCAAGCTCAAGCGCAAAGTGCAGCAGAGCAATCGCTGCTGCTGCAGGTGCAGCGTGACCTCATTGAGCAGGCAGCCGTTGCCTACACGCGAATACAGAGCCTGATCGCAAAATTAGCCATTGCCGAACTGAATGTGCAGGAGCACCAACGTTTGCTGCAGCGAATAGAAACGCGGCAACGTGGACAGCTAGCATCGGTGGCCGATGTGCGCCTGGCCAGCTCGCGGATGATTCGAGCACAGGGTGACCACCAGCGCCTACAAGGAGAGCGGGATGCCGCATTGACGGAACTGCGTCGTTTGACACAGGTTGAAGTTCCCGTTGATTCACCATTATCGGCTAGCCCATTGTCGTTACCAACCGAGGTGGAGATTCAGCGCTTAGCGACCGCTCGCCATGCGGATCTACTGGTTAAGCGTGCCCAGCTAGAAGTGGCGAAGTGGACGGTTACAAATGTCCAGCTGGCTGATGCTCCAACCCTCTTTTTTCAAGTTGACCAGGAGCTTCTAGATACCCCCGGAGGCGTCGATCGCACCCATGCAGGACTGGTCTTTGAGGCCCGCACGGATGGATTCGGTTTTGCCACTCGTGGCCGTGCGAACAGTGCCCAAGCCCGCTACCAGGCTGCGATGTTTGACCGTGACTCAACCCATAACGATCTTCGCCGTCGCCTCGAGACACTGTTACTCAATCGCTCTTTGCAGCAGCGGCTACAGGCATCACAGCGAGAGGCTGTCATAGCGGTCGAGGAGACGCTGGCCTCGTTTGTTCGTCAGTACGACAGCGGGCGCAAGTCCTGGGTCGAGGTGCTGAATACCCAGCGTGAAGTTACCGAGGTTCGTCAGCAGCTTGTTCAAATCAATAATGAATGGCATACCACCACGCTACGTATAGCGGCTTTGATTGGTG
>JBFFKD010000078.1:0-8744 GCA_041555595.1 Motiliproteus sp. | reverse complement strand
CTCCCAGCAGGCTAAATCCGCCCATGAAGTAGAACGCCGATTGCCAGCCAGCCAGATCGGTCATGACACCACCGATCAAGCGACCGCTGATGCCGCCGAGGGTATTGGCGCTGATATAGAGCCCTACCGCCAGCAACAACGCTGGCCGGTTAAACTCGTCACCCATATAGGCGATGGCGATCGCCGGTAATCCGCCTAGCAGCAACCCTTGTAGCATCCGCAATCCAAGTAGCCCGCTGTAGCTGTCGATCGACGGTATCAGTAGAGTCAGACCGCTCGCGCCCGCTAGCGTCACTACCATGATACGGCGGCGACCGAGTGAATCGGACAGCGGTCCGTACACCAGTAGCGATAACCCAAGCGTCAGCAGTGCCAGTGCCAGTGACCAGGTTGCTTGCAGCGCGCTCAGGTCGAATAGCTGACGCATCAGAGGAAACAGCGGTTGGGTGATATAGAGGTTGGCAAACACGATAAACGATCCCAAGCACAGGGCGAGGGTGGCGCGGTAGTAGGCGGGGCTGCCGGCTTTAATCATGGTTATCACGGGGCTGATGGGGAGGGATGAACTGTAGCAGTGGCCAGTGAATAGCAAAAATATATAATTACTATCATATTCATATCTTAAAGATATGATGTCTGTTATCGACATCACCGGAGCCCAAGCCTTGGATATCCGCAAGCTACGCATCTTCCACGCTGTGGCCAGCCACGGTAGTTTCACCCGTGCCGCGCAGGCGTTACCGATGGCTCAACCGGCGGTCAGTATTGCGGTGCGTAAACTGGAGCAGCAGCTCGACCTGCTGTTATTTCATCGGCAAGACAAAAAGATCAGTCTGACCTCTGAAGGCCAAGTGCTGCTGCGTCACGCCGAGCAGATCCTAGCTGACCTACATCAAGCCCAGTTGGAGATGGACGAACTCAAAGGATTACGCAAAGGCGAGGTGCGGATCGGTATCCCCAGCATGCTCGGCAGCTACTACTTTCCCGAGTTGTTGATGGCGTTCAAATCGCGGTATCCGGAACTGAAGCTGACTGTGGAGGAGGCGGGCACTCGTGATATCCAGCGGTTGCTCGACACCGGCGAGCTGGACCTGGGGATCATCGTCCGCGATCAGCTGTCCGAGCACCTTGAATCGGAGCTGTTTCTGCGCGAAGAGATGGTGGTTTGTGTCGCTCCCGATCATCGCTTTGCCAAGCAGCAGCGGATTGAACTGGATGAACTGTTTGCAGAACCGTTGGTGCTGTTCAAGCCGGGTTACTTTCATCGTGAGTTTATCGATCGACTGGCGTTTGATAGTGGAAACAGCCTGCAGGTCGAGTTCGAAACCAATCTGATCTCGCTGATCCGTTCAATTGTTCGCAAGGGGTTCGGCGTGACGACTTTCTTGAAGATGGTGGTTGACGATGATCCGACGCTGTTGGCGCGCTCGTTTGCCGAGCCGGTATGGTTGGATCTGTGTATCGCTTGGAAGCGCGATCGTTATCTGTCGCATGCTGACCGCCAGTTCGTCCAGTTTCTGATACAGCACAGTGGCGATGGCGGAGATGGTAAGCGGGATGAATCAGATTCAAGCTAACGTGGAAAGTTTTCAGCTCCTCAGGCAGGACACAGCGCAGAACTGATAAAACTTTATGCTATGATTGCCGCCCGTTTTGAGGCCTGTCAGGGTCTTTCACTGATTTGATCAGAGGTTGTTGGTGTCATGAGCAAGGTTACGTCGCTGGGCAAAAGCAAAATTAAATTCCTGTTGTTGGAAGGGGTTCACCAGTCCGCCGTTGATACATTGAAGGCGTCCGGTTACACCAACATCGATTATATCAACACCGCTCTGCCCGAAGATGAGCTGATCGAGCGGATCAAAGACGCTCACTTTGTCGGTATTCGTTCACGTACCCAGCTGAATGAAACAGTGTTCGATGCAGCCGAGAAACTGCTGGCGGTCGGTTGTTTCTGTATCGGCACCAACCAAGTTGACCTGCAAGCGGCGATCGCCCGTGGCATCACGGTGTTCAATGCGCCTTACTCTAATACTCGCAGTGTTGCCGAGCTGGTGTTGGCCGAAGCGATCATCTTGCTGCGTGGCGTTGCCGCCAAGAATGCCAAAGCCCATCGCGGCGAGTGGAACAAGTCAGCTACCGATTCGTATGAGATTCGCGGTAAGACACTGGGCATCATTGGCTACGGCAGCATCGGCTCGCAGTTGAGCGTGATGGCTGAGTCGATGGGGATGGAGGTCAAGTTCTACGATACCGTCACCAAATTACCGCTGGGTAATGCCAGTCAGGTTGGTTCACTGAAGGAGCTGCTGGGGCAGAGCGATATCGTCAGCCTGCATGTTCCCGAGAGCGCCTCGACTCAGGATATGATCGGCGCCGAGCAGCTGGAGCAGATGAAGCAGGGCAGCATCCTGATCAACGCCGCTCGCGGTACCGTGATCGATATCGATGCGCTGTGCGCTACGCTGGAGTCCGGCAAGCTGTTGGGTGCGGCGATCGATGTGTTCCCTGTCGAGCCAAAATCCAACCAAGAGGAGTTCATCTCGCCACTGCGTGCGTTCGATAATGTGATCCTGACGCCACACGTCGGCGGTAGCACCATGGAAGCGCAGGAGAATATTGGCTTCGAAGTGGCCGAGAAGATGGTTAAATACTCTGATAATGGCTCGACCATCACCTCGGTTAACTTCCCCGAGGTGGCTCTGCCGGCGCATCCGGACAAGCACCGTCTGCTGCACATCCACCAAAACGTACCGGGCGTGCTGACTGCGATCAACCATGTGTTCTCTGACCACAACATCAATATCAGCGGCCAGTATCTGCAGACCAACGACAAGGTCGGTTACGTGGTGATGGATATCGATGCCGAGCACAGTGAATTGGCGGTCAAACAGCTCAAGCAGGTCGAAGGAACGATCCGCTGTCGGGTGCTGTTCTAAGTCGATACCAGCCCATCAGATGACCCCTAAACCGGAGCCTAGCCTCCGGTTTTTTGTGCCCCAGAGAAAGCTGTCGATGGAGGGTTAGAGACTCCATCGGATAGATCTTTTGGGGCATATCCAGGCATGCTTAGGCTGGCGCTTGCCAACAGCAGTGGTCAGGTTGGTGTGGTTATGGCAGGATGGCCTGGAGTGCCTCCATTGCTAGCCATCGCGATGATCAGTTCTGATATGGCAGCGTTTATCTGCCGGCTCAGGGGGCGAACTTGATAGCGTGCGGGTTATATCGGAATAGATTGGATGGGACAAGGAATTCGGGGCAGGGAATATGGCCGCCGCCATTAGTTATTTAATCACGATCTTTCTGGTCGTTGAGTTCTTGATCATGCTGCTGCTCTCGCAGCTTAACTTTGGTGCCGGACTGGCGTTGTGGCTCGATCCTTTGATCGATGCATCCGGTGTTTCCCTGGTTGCGGTTTATGCGGTGCCATGGGTATTGAAACGGGCCTCGATAAGCCTCTATAGCAGTCGCGAATGGATTCAGCTGAAATCGGCGTTGATTGTATTCGGGGTCGAAGCGGTGCTGATGCTGTTGATTCCTCTACTTGAGCTAGAGATCGATGCGCTAAGCGAAGCGCTGCTCGATGCCATTGTGTTAGCGTTGCTGGCGACGCTTACGCTCTATCTCTGGGTGCTTCAGCCCGAACAGTTCGTAGCCAATTACGGCTTGCACGCGCAGGTCGCTAAACCCTACCGTTCACCCTGGCTAACCAGCGGCAGTGGCTATCTGTTTGGGCTGCTATTGATTGGATTGATGCTGTTAACGCTGTTTCGTACCGAGCAGGATAAGCAGCTGTCGTTATTGGGTGAACGCCAGCTCGCCAGCCTATCGCTGGTGCAGAGTGTATTGATTCACGAGTTGCATAATAGTTTGCAGGATACCTTGGTGATATCGCGTCGTTCCGATCTGGTCAGTCTTGTCACCAACCGTTGGCTGCATCTGCGCCAGCAGGTACAGCAGGAGTTCCGCAGCATCGTTTCGACCCGGGGCAGTTACTATTCGATCCGCTATCTGGATCGGAATGAGGGGCGACCCTTGATAGCGGTAAATGACCACTCTGACGCCGATGTGGATAGTGGCATCGTTTCCGGCCGGATGATCAGCGATCAGAAGTTGCTAGATGATAGTGCTGCGATGCAGGCGGGCGAAGTTCGTATGGTGCCGATGCAATCTGCCGATGGCGCCGGTCCTATCAGCCTGGCCGCACCGGTATTTGATACCACCGGTCAGCATCAGGGAGTGCTGATCGTGACCCTGAATAGCGATAATTTGATTCAACTGGTCACCAGTAACTTTCAACAACCCTATAGCAGTTTGGCATTGCTGAGTGAGCAGGGAGCCCAGTGGATTGTCACTACCATGCGCTCGGGTGAACAGACACCGGTGCGAGATGATGGTTTGAGTTGGGCCGGGCGCAGCCGTTTGGATCGTGGTGTTATTGCAACCACGGCAGGTCTGGCCAGCTATTATTCGTTACGCATACACCCTGTGCTGTTTAGCAGCGTCGAGCAGTTTGCTGTCAAGGGGGGGTGGCCGGATTGGAAACTGTATTCGTTACTTCCACGCAGTTGGATCGACAGCAACCAATTGCCGATGATTCAGCTCTATCTGTTGGTTTTCAGCTTGCTGGCTATCGTCGCCGGCGTGGGCACCTTTGCGTATACCCGCATCTATATCCGCCAACTTGAATCTGAGCGGCAGGTTTATATGATGGCGCATCATGACAGCCTGACCGGACTGGATAACCGATTGCTATTTCGCGAGAAGCTGGCGCTGGAGCTCCAGCACGCTCAGCGAAACCAGACTTGGCTGGGGGTGATGTATCTGGATCTGGATCGCTTTAAGCCGGTCAATGACCAGTACGGTCACGATGTTGGCGATGAAGCGCTGAAGGCGGTTGTGACAAGGTTGCGGCCGCTGTTCCGGTCCAGTGATTCGTTCGCCCGTATCGGTGGCGACGAATTTGCCGTGGTGCTGCCAGCAGTGAGTGGCCTGCCTGAATTGGAAACGATCGCCCAGCGATTGTTAGCTGCGATGGAGCCGGAGTTTGAACTGCTAGGCAATTACTGTGATCTAGGGGTCAGTATCGGTATCAGCTTATGCCGGGGCGATATCGATATCGATGCATTGATCCGTCATGCCGACAGTGCGATGTACGACGCCAAAGCCGATCCGAATTCGGGATATAAGATCAATATTGCCGAAGCAGTGGTCTATTTTGACCAGCCTGAACGGGATCGTGCTGTTCAGTAGATCCCCGCTTCCAGGCCAGCTGCGAGGCTCATGCCCAGCTCCTCGCATGCGTCGATGAAAGTGTGCTGAAATTCCCCCGCCATGATCAGCGGCTCTTGCACCGCCCTCCAACGCAGGCCCGCCACTATCCGCTCGATACTGTTCTTGGCGCCACTGCCATCATTACCGGCACGGATAAACAAGGCGTAGGGACGCCCTTCGGTTTGTTCCAGACAGGGGTAGTAGACCCGGTCGAAAAAATCTTTCATCGCTCCTGACATATAGCCGAAGTTCTCGGTGGTTCCTAGCAATAGCGCGTCGGCTGCCAGCACATCGTCGGCTCCGGCCTGCAGCGGTGGTTTGTGGATAACGTTCACTTCGATATCGGGGTGGCTGGCGCCGCGGATCACCGCCTCGGTCAGTAGCCGCGTGTTGGGCGAGGGGCAATGGCTAACAACGAGTAGTGTTTTGTTGATCACAAACCTAGTGTCCAGAGTTAAATATAAGCGCAGATGACATCGTTCACTATAGCATTGGCAGTGACTGTATACGGGGGTGCTGTCGTCTTAGCGATCGGCCGCCACAGGCCTAATAGCAAGGATTACGAGCGTAGTCCGAAACCTTGCCGATCAAGCCAATTAGAATATTGATCTCGAATCGGCTGCGATTCGTTGGCTAGCTGGTGACGCGCTGCTTTTATCTCCAGCAGCCGACGATGTGGGAATTTTTGCTCAAGCATGTTGAGATTGTAGCGCCAATCGACAGTGGCATCTTGCTGTCCCTGGATGATCAGTGGCCGAATATCGCTGCGTGCTGGTAGCGCTTCAAACTGTGGAATCCAGCGTTTCAATGCACTGATCCAGTCGGCGCTGATGGTCAGTGACTGTAGGGGATCGGTGGCTAGGAAAGCATTGAACGTTGGATCGTGGCTGTTGGGAGCGAAGTTACGTTTGACCACCTCTTTCCACGGGCTCAGCAAGCGGTGAAGCAGGCTAACCCAGCGCCAATTGCTGGCTCGCACCAAGGGTGCCAGCAGTACCACCTCGCCGTCTATATAGGGCCGCTGACCCTCCTGGTCTGCGGTGAGCAGATACTGGTTGATGATCGCCGCACCGGTGCTTTGCCCTAACAGATGCAGCGGCCGAGCCAGTTGCCACTGCTCGGTCTTATCAGCGATAGTGGTTAACAGTTGCAGGTACTGGTCGAAGCTGTCGATCGATGCACGTTGCCCTGACGATAATCCATGACCCGGCAGATCAAAGCAGAGCACGTTGAGATTGCGTTGAAGGCCATAGCGGATGATATGCCGGTAGAGGGCGTGATGATCGAGATAACCGTGAACGATCAGTAGGGTGCCTTGAGCCGGTTGTATGGCAGGCCGAAACAGGTGCACGGCGATCTGCAGGTCGTTGATGGCGAGTTGGCCAAGCTGTTGTGAGGTAGTAAAACCGTCGAAGTTGAGCTGATAATGTTGGCAGAATGAACGGTAACCGTCAAAAGATGAACTGACAGTCGCACGGGAAGGATCGAAGGGTGGCAGTCTGTTAATCAGCGAGCGTGGATCAAACGGCATAAACGACCCCCGTGGTTAAATCACTATCGATTGTGGATATCGATTAAAGAGCTGGATGGCAGCTACTGCCTAAACAAAAAAGCAGCCCTAAGGCTGCTTTAACTCTAGCAGATCAACAGCTTAAGTCGATCGCTTATCTGCCCAAGCGGGCCCTATTAGTTAACCTGCTGATCCAGCTCACCCGACAGGTAGCGTTCGGTCATCGCTTCCAGTGAGATCGCTTTGATCTTGCTCGCCTGTCCTGCGGCATTGAATGACTCATAACGGGCGATGGCAATTTCGCTCATCGCTTTTTGGGTCACGGCCAGGAATTTGCGCGGATCGAACTCGGCTGGATTCTCGGCCAGGAATCGGCGAACCGCTCCGGTAGAGGCCAGACGCAGGTCTGTATCGATGTTGACCTTACGGACGCCGTGCTTGATCCCTTCAACGATCTGCTCGACCGGCACGCCGTAAGTCTCGGCCATGTTACCGCCGAACTGGTTGATCACCGCCAGCCACTCCTGTGGAACGCTGGACGAGCCATGCATCACCAGATGGGTGTTGGGCAGACGCTGGTGGATCTTTTTGATGGTATCGATCGACAGTACGTCGCCGGTCGGTGGACGGGTGAACTTATATGCACCATGGCTGGTACCGCAGGCGATCGCCAGCGCATCGCAGCCGGTCCTGGCGACAAAATCAGCCGCCTCGTCGGGGTCGGTCAGCATCTGGTCGTGCGACAGGATACCTTCGGCGCCAACACCGTCTTCTTCACCGGCCTGACCGGTTTCCAACGAACCCAGGCAGCCCAGCTCGCCTTCGACCGAGACGCCACAGGCGTGTGCCATCTCGACGGTGCGGCGGGTGACATCGACGTTGTACTCGTAGCTGGACGGGGTCTTGCCGTCGGCTTCGAGTGAGCCATCCATCATTACCGAGGAGAAGCCCAGCTGGATCGAACGCTGGCAGACTGCCGGTGAAGTACCGTGATCCTGATGCATACAGACCGGGATGTGCGGAAACTCTTCGATCGCCGCCAGAATCATATGCTTGAGGAAGTTGGAACCGGCGTACTTACGGGCACCAGCCGAGGCTTGCACGATCACCGGGCTATCGGTCTTGTCAGCCGCTTCCATGATGGCGCGCATCTGTTCCAGGTTGTTGACGTTAAACGCCGGAATGCCGTAATCGTGTTCTGCTGCGTGATCGAGCAGTTGACGCATACTGATTAGAGCCATAGTTGCCTCTCTTTACTTTAAGTAAGGCCGTCGCATGCGGCAGCCTGATAGTTTGATGAATTAACGCGATGAATAGGGTCGCTTAGCTGCTAGCTCGTTGTTCCAGAATTGCTACTGCCGGTAAAACCTTACCTTCGACAAATTCGAGGAAGGCACCGCCGCCGGTGGAAATATAGGAGACCTGGTCGGCGATCTGGTACTTATCCACGGCGGCCAGGGTGTCGCCTCCGCCGGCGATCGAGAACGCATCGCTGTCTGCGATCGCCAACGATAGGGTCTTGGTACCCTCACCGAACTGGTCGATCTCAAACACACCGACCGGACCGTTCCAGATTATGGTGCGCGCATCGCCCAACAGTTTAGCCAATGCTGCCGCGGTGTCGGGGCCGATGTCGAGAATCATATCGTCCTCACTGACATCTTCAACCTGCTTGATGGTGGCGGTGGCCGATTCGGAGAACTCAGTTGCCACCACGACATCGGTTGGCAGCGGAATGGAGGTCTTGGCCATCAGCGCCTTGGCCTGGTCGATCAGATCGGCCTCGTACAGTGACTTGCCGACCGGGTGACCGGCCTGCATGCCGTTTACGCCGTTACCGCGGCCTTGTATCACCGCGAAAAAACCGGCCA
The DNA here is from genome assembly GCA_041555595.1 of Motiliproteus sp. Taxonomy (GTDB): domain Bacteria; phylum Pseudomonadota; class Gammaproteobacteria; order Pseudomonadales; family Balneatricaceae; genus Motiliproteus. Next base: position 92 of record JBFFKD010000078.1, on the reverse strand, counting down.
GGGACAATCAATCGAAGTGCCGATGTTCGAAACGGTGTCGCATTTCGTGTTGGGGGATCATCTCGCGGGGCTTAGTTACCGCCCGCCGGAGG
>JBFFKD010000077.1:0-8829 GCA_041555595.1 Motiliproteus sp. | reverse complement strand
GCCGCGATGATCACCAGCGGCTCAGCAGCGCCCAAGCTATCGGCCAACAGCGCTAACAACACCAGCCCAACGATGGGCAAGAGATAAACCATAAACGAGGCCTGTAGAAATGAGACCTCCTCGACCCCTAGCTCGACCGTATCGCCCGGTTGAATGATCAGCTGCCGAGGATTACTGACACTAATTTCGAACCGCTGCCCCTGCCCCAGCTCGGCCAACAGTTTCTGACCACAGCCGGCCTGCGAACGACAGCTTGAGCAAGCACTCTGACGTACGGTTTCGACTCGAACCCCGTCAGCTTCGATGGCAATGACCCGAGCACTCTCCGTCAGCATCAGTTAGTTATTCTTTAACACAACAGAGGACGCGATACGATCAGCCATCATGAAGGGCACATCCCCAACCACAGTGACAAACTGGTTACCCACCTGTTTGCCCACCGCCACCGTATCACCCGACTGGATCGCTCCAGGACTGGCCTTCTTGTCGCTATAGGGCTGAACCGACACAGAGATCGTCGTGCGATCATTGGAGTACAAGATCACCTCAGCATCGCTAAGCCTGTCATGCTCGACCTCTTGATAGCCCTTGGGCATCCAGCCGACCTGCCATTGCGACGATCGTTGTTCGGTCAAGATTCTGTGCTGATCGATATAATACTCCATCGATGACGACAGCCGGATCACATCAGCCTGCTGCAACGACGGAGCCACGACCGCCCGTTCACCAAACTGGGCAGGCATCAAGCCAGGATTGATCGGCGTCGGCGCTGACAATACAATCTGAGGCTGCGTTTGAGCGTCGACGCCAGGCGCTCCGCTTTGATAGCTCTGGGCACCAAATATGATCATCATCGTCACTGACGCAGCGATTGCGATACTGCCCAACGGCCGCCATTGAAAACCGCCCTTGGCAGATGACTGCAACGGCTTATCGCCAGCAGTTAAGCTGTATACTGGTTCATGTTCCAGCTCAGCCATCACCCCGGCACTGATATCCAGCTGCGACTGTAACGGCGCATCGCCCTTCAATGCCGATCGCGCAACATGATATCGGGACCAGGCCGCAGCCGATTGCGGATCTAGCTGTTCGAGGGTCTTACGCAGCTCAAACTCACCCGCCTCATCGTCCATCAATGCTGATAGAGACTGTTTAATTCTATCGCTCATATGCCACCTCTATTGGAGGGCTAAGGCTAGGTTTAGTACTAGCTAGTTTAATAATTGCAGGCCATCCAACACGACCTGAAAAACGGCTCCACTGACCAAACTGATCAATCCATCATCGGCGCTACGACCTTATCGACCGCTTCACGCGCTCGGAATATTCGTGACCGCACGGTACCAACAGGGCAGTCCATCACATGGGCGATATCTTCATAACTCATGCCTTCAAACTCGCGCAGCGTCAATGCCATCCGCAGATCCTCAGGCAGTCGCTCCATCGCCTGATAGACCATCCGTTCAAGCTCCTGCTTGAACAGTTGATTTTCCGGCGTTTCAATTTGATGCAGGGCGCTATTATCAAAATATTCGGCATCTTCAACGCTAACATCCACATCCGGCGGTCTGCGCCCCTTGGATACCAAGTGATTCTTAGCTGTATTGATCGCAATTCGGTACATCCAGGTATAGAACGCACTATCGCCACGAAAATTTGGAAGCGCACGATACGCCTTAATAAAAGCTTCTTGCGACACATCCATCGCTTCATGATGGTCGTACACATAACGACCAATCAGACCGATGATCTTGTGTTGATACTTTTTAACCAACAGGTCAAAAGCACGCTTATCACCCTGTTGCACCCGTTCGACCAACTGCTTATCAGTTGGCGCTTCATTTCCTGTAGACAATCCGTTGAGCCCCTGTAACCAGGTAATGGGAATTAATCCCGGTTAACCTACCTTGTACCCTATGCTAATACAACCGAGTTTCCAGGATCTACCGCACTGCTCTTCGGGATAGCTAATTGATAGGAACACGCGCTACTCGGTTAGTTCCAATCCGCTAGCCGCAATTTTTCGATCGCTTTATCAATTGCATTTTTCGACTGTATTTTTGACTGTGTTATTCTATGCGCGATTTGCGGCGTCTAAGCTAACGACTACCGCGTTCCATGCCACTCCAACAGCCGGTCAACCCGGCTGGCCTATTGATTTTTTATACGATGAGTAAAGAGCTGCATTTTGATGTTTTGGTGATCGGCAGTGGTGCTGCCGGCTTGACCTTGGCACTGCAACTGGCCGCCGAGGCCAGGGTCGCGGTCCTTAGCAAAAGCGAACTGACCTCCGGCTCGACCTACCAAGCCCAAGGAGGTATCGCGGCTGTCTACGACCCCCTGGATTCAACCGACAACCACATCCAAGATACCATCATTGCCGGAGGCCAACTGAGCCATCGAGAGGCCGTCGAGTTCACCGTCAACCACAGCAAAGCCAGTATCGACTGGCTGGTCGAACAGGGCGTTCCCTTCACCCTAGATAAAACCAGCAACGACCTGCACCTGACCAAAGAGGGCGGCCACAGCCATCGGCGAGTCGTCCATGCCGACGACGCAACCGGCAAGGCGGTATCTGAAACTCTGATCCAACAGGCGCGCAAGCACAGCAACATCACCCTGATGCCGCACGCCATCGCGATCGACCTGATCACTCGTCACAAGCTACGCCAGGCTAACAACCGCTGCGTCGGTGCTTATGTACTGGATCAACACAGCAGCCACATTCAAACCCTGCTAGCCCCGTTTGTGGTACTGGCGACCGGTGGTGCCAGCAAAGCCTACCTTTACACCAGCAACCCCGATGGCTCTTCAGGCGACGGCATAGCCATGGCCTGGCGTGCCGGATGCCGGGTCGCCAATATGGAGTTCAACCAGTTTCACCCGACCTGTCTGTACCACCCACAAGCCAAATCTTTTTTAATCTCCGAGGCGGTTCGTGGCGAAGGTGGGCACCTACTGCTTCCCGACGGCAGTCGCTTCATGCACCGCTACGACAAACGCAAAGAGTTAGCGCCACGCGATATCGTCGCCCGCGCTATCGACCACGAGATGAAGCGCCTCGGCTGTGATTGCCTCTATCTCGACATCTCTCACAAACCTGAAGAGTTCATCCGTAGTCACTTCCCGACGATCTACGCCAAGTGCTTGGAATACGGCATCGACATCACCCGTGATCCGATTCCAGTCGTGCCTGCCGCTCACTACACCTGCGGGGGCGTCATCACCAACAACCGAGGACAGACCGATATACCAGGGCTTTACGCCATCGGCGAAACCGCCTTTACCGGTCTTCACGGTGCCAATCGACTCGCCAGTAACTCGCTACTCGAGTGCCTGGTTTACGGCATGTCCGCGGCGCAGGATATCCGCTCCAAACTGGATCAAAATGATCCACTACCCAGCGCCCCTTTTTGGGATGAGAGTCAGGTTACCGACTCCGACGAAGATGTTGTCATCTCGCATAACTGGGATGAGCTACGGCGCTTTATGTGGGATTACGTTGGCATCGTGCGCACTAAAAAACGATTACAACGAGCGCTCAACCGAATCACCTTGCTGCAGCAGGAGATTTCCGATTACTACAGCAACTACAAGGTCAGCAAAGATCTGCTAGAGCTGCGAAACCTGGCGGTGGTGGCCGAACTGATCGTGCGCTCTGCGATGCGCCGCAAAGAGAGTCGCGGCCTGCACTACACTCTCAACTACCCGACCCCCCTGCCCGACAATCGCGATACCGTTCTGACACCGGTTAATTTTGATTGGAGCCGGTCTGAATCAATTGCACCCGTAGCCGACGAATAGCCTGCTGCGAATGGTTTCCGCTGAGTAACCAGGCATCATAGCAGAGCGGTAGGACTCGCCCCGGCGCCAGCTCTAGCGAGCGAAATCGCAATAGCGCCAGCCAGCCATATACACGACAACTCTGGGTGGGTACCACTTCGACCTGACTGCCATCGGCCAGGCAGACAAACCACTGGGTATCGGTCCAGTGGATCGATCTAATCGAGCGCGAATGCCCCAACCAGACATAGCGATGGTTCAGATAAATAGCCTGAACGATAACAATAACAACCAATAATAATTGGACAGGAAGGGTTAATGCGCTCAGCCAGATAGCCAATATGGCAAGCAGGTGAGAACCGACCACCAGCACTGACAGTACTGGTGAATATTGCAGCTCAAGCCGATCAGGCCGGAACACTTTCCAGGATAATATCGACGATGGTTTTAAGTTCGCTATCGTCAGGGACGCTATTACGCATCATCCAACTGAAAATATCTTGATCCTCTTCAGCAATCAGTTTCTCAAAGCGTTGCTGATTTTCCAGCGTCAGTGAACCAAACCGATCCTCTAAGAATGGAATCAGCAACACATCAAGCTCCAACATGCCCCGCCGGCAATGCCAGCGCAGACGATTGACATCGGTTTTGGTGTACATAAATACAAATTTCTCCGTTGTTGCCTTAAATACCCGCTCTACAGAACGCCCTTACAGATAGGCAGGAAATAGTACCACAAAGCCCCCTCTTGGCCGCCACTAGCGATAAATCAGCGGCAACAGAGACACCCCACAACCCACTCCATCAGACGCCGCTACCGCGAATATTCAGCTCAACCCGACGGTTCTGCGCCCGCCCTTGTGCACTGGAGTTATCGGCAATCGAGTAACGCTCACCCCAACCCCGGCTTTGCAACCGCATGCTAGCGACACCAACGCCAACCAAGAAGCGCTCAACACTCGCTGCCCGTTGCTCTGATAGCGTTTGATTGTATTCAAAGCCGCCCTGACTATCGGTGTAGCCGTCGATCTGAAGCTGAGTCTTGTCGAACTTCTTCAACACCTTAGCAACCGATTCGAGCACCGGAACAAAACTGCTGTCAAGGTCATGCGATCCGGTCTGGAAGGTGATATTGCCCGGCATGATTAATCGAATATCATCACCACGACGCTCAACCTGAACCCCGCTGCCCTGCAGCTCCTGCCGCAGTAACGCCTCCTGCTGATCCATATAGTAGCCGACCCCACCGCCAACCGTTCCACCAACCAACGCACCGGTCAACGCGCCTTTCTTACGATCACTCTTACTGCTCACGGCAGCCCCGAGCGCGGCACCGGCAAGGGCTCCTATACCCGCTCCGACAGCGGTGTTACTGTTTTTTTGCTCACCAGTATAAGGGTCTACGGTTTGACAACCCGATACCGACGCAACAACAACTAAACTCGCAATCATGGCCTTTTTCACACATTACTCCTCAATTTTTCTAACGATCCAGGGCTTGAAACTCACCCCTTCTGAAACTCTTCGGCAAAGTCTGCCACAATTGATCCAATTTATAAGTAGCAATTAACTACCTATAAACGCTTTTTCGCTAGTATCCAACAAACTCTACTTATAAAATGCGGTCTCTTAAGTTGTCCCGATCCATTATCCGGACTGCATCTCCAAGGAGTCTTTGTTGTCTAAACTACCCGTCATCATCGGTTTCGGTGGCATCAATCCGGCCGGCAGATCATCTTTCCATCATGCCTATCGCCGTTTGATCCTTGATAAACTAGCCCCCAGCGATACTCAGTCAACACTACTGGGATTGGCTACATTGATGGGGCAAGTTAACAACACTGACGGACAGCTACTGGACAAGTCAGGCTCGGTCGTATCGATGGATCAGCTTAACTCCCATTTTAAGCCACTACTGCTGAACAACACCTTAATCCGCAAGATCCATCCCGATTGGTACGATATCGACAACGTCGTTTTCAACCGCCCGGCCCAACTACAAGCGGCAGCCGAACATCAGGGGTTCCGGCTACGCAAGCGCCAGCTGCCCAACCAAATTCCGGACCACTGGCAAGTCACCGAATTAAACGACGACATGGTAGAGATTTACATCGAGAAATCACTCGAGGTAATTTTCCCCGACAGCAAACAATCGACCGTTCGAGCAGCAGGCCAGCTTCCAACCGGTTTTAAACCCGGCAGCCTCTATCAATCACGCCACCATCCTCGCAACTTGCAGATGACGGTTTACAGCGCTTCGGATGCGATTAGCAGCATGGGAATTCCCTGGCAACAGATCCGGGATCGCCTGCCACCCGATCAGATTGCGGTCTATGCTGGCAATTCAATCGGTCAGCTCGATGACAACGGATTTGGCGGCCTGCTGAAATCGCCATCTATAGGCAAACGCACCAGTTCAAAACATATGCCATTGGGTTATGGTCAGATGCCCGCCGATTTTGTCAACGCCTACCTGCTTGGCAATCTGGGCAGTACCGGCTCGTCACTCGGCGCCTGCGCCACCTTCCTCTACAACCTGCGCAGTGGTGTTGAGGACATCAGTAGCGGGCGCCGCAAACTGGTGCTAGTCGGCGGCAGTGACGCCCCCATCACGGAAGAGGTGGTCGAAGGCTTCCGAGCCATGGGGGCCCTTGCAGAGCTAAAGGGCTTACTTGCCCTAACCGGTAAAACAGAGCTAACAGACGACGACCTACGCCAGACCTCACGTCCTTTCGCCAACAACTGCGGCTTCACTATGGGTGAATCCTCACAATTCGTGGTGCTCTGTGACGACTCGCTGGCACTGGAGTTGGGCGCGCAGATTTACGGTGCGGTACCGAAGGTTTACGTTAATGCCGATGGCCATAAAAAATCGATCTCAGCACCGGGCGTCGGTAACTACATCACCCTCGGCAAGGCTACAGCACTGGTGAAATCGATACTCGGCGACGAATCGCTTCAACAGCGCAGCTACGTCCAGGCACACGGCACCAGCACTCCCAAAAACCGGGTTACCGAATCACACGTTATCAATGAGACTGCCAAAGCGTTCGGTATCAACAACTGGAACGTTTGCGCCCTCAAGTCCTACATCGGCCACTCGCAAGGCACCGCCGGCGGAGACCAACTGTCGTTATCACTCGGAACCTGGCAGTACGGATACATTCCTGGCATCCACACACTCGACGCCGTTGCTGACGATGTACACACCTCCAACCTTCGGTTTGAGCAGCAACATGTCGAGGTAGGCAATACCGGGATGGACAGCGTACTGCTCAACTCCAAAGGTTTTGGTGGCAACAACGCCAGCGCCGTAGTACTCGCCCCCCACATCACCACGCATATGCTGGAACGAAAGCACGGCAAGCAGGCGATGGTCGAATACCAAACCAAGCTTGAGCAAACACAACAAGCAGCAGCTGAATACGACCGCCAAGCCTGCCTAGGCTTAACTCGCCCCACCTACCTGTTCGGACACAATGTGTTAGAAGGCGAACAGCTAGAGATCAGCGCCAAGCAGATCAAGATTCCCGGTTATGCACAGCCAGTCAGCTTGGAGATCAACAACCCGTTCAAGGATATGTGCTAACTTCTGAGCAATAAAAGCTGAGGGTTAGAGTATTGAGCCACATATTCAAAACCAGCCTGCTGACCCTGTTATGGGCAATAGCTTCAGGTTGTGGCAGGCCATAACCACAGGTCGAGAGCAACAGCCTGTTGCTGGACACTCAAGCCAAACGACTATATTTGAACAGCGCCGTTGGCTGCCGAGCGCTCGATCTGATTGTTGCTAATCATAAACGCAGTGAGATCCTGGCCACTCGATCGCGGGAACTGGGCCCACCTAACCAGCCCAGCGGTTACTCCCCCGATAGCAACTACATCACTACACCGCAGCCCTTGCTGCCGGGCGAGCCCTGGATAGCGAATACCGGGCACGATATCCAGACAAATAGATCGACTATCAACGATGGATCCTAACAACCAACAACTACCCACCATCCGGACGATCCAACGGCCCTAATACGCGCTCAGTATTAAGCCAAAGCTGCCGCGCTAACTCCGCAGCAGGCAGTTGCAACAACTCAGCAACAACACCCAACACCTGCAACATATAATCCGGCCGATTGAGCTGCCCTTGACGCCCCGACATCGGCATGTCCGGCGCATCAGTTTCCAGCACCCAGTGAGCTGCACCCAGCTGCTTAAGGGTAGATCGCAGCCTGGTCGCTCGTGGATAAGTGACAGCACCACCAACACCCAATTTAAACCCCAACGCAATGTACTGCTCTGCCTGCTGCAGACTACCGGAAAAGGCATGAACGATGCCTCCTGCAGCTAAGCTTGAGAGCCGCAACTGCTTGAGAACCTCATCGTGAGCTTTACGGACATGCAACAACACCGGCAGGTCAAACCTCTTAGCCAAGGCCAACTGTGCAACAAACAGTTCGGTCTGCTCCTGCCTATCGCTATCGGGGCGCCAGAAATCCAGTCCAATTTCACCAATCGCTACGACTCGCTGCTGCCGACGAGGCTCGACTCGAGACAAGCTGACAAGCCGCTCGAGCTCCTGCAGGTCATCTGCGCCATGCCGATCGACAAAGCAGGGATGCAACCCTAAGGCTGCATTCAGGAGCGGGGAACGAGCCTGACTTTGTCGGCGACATAATTGCAATATCTTCGGCCATTGTTGCGCGACAACCCCAGGAATCACAATCGCCTCGACCCCTATTTTGACACAGCCCTCCAGTACCTGAGTACGGATCGAGTCAAACTCAGCAAAGTCCAAATGGCAGTGGCTATCACACAAACGAATATCGTTCACGAGCGTTCTAATTCCATCAGTATGTGCGGCTATCACGACAGGAAGAGGGATAAATCTACATTAGCAGGCGGGGCTTGGATATAAGACACTTAATAACAAAGACGGGTCAAGCACCAGCCATTGGTGAAGAGTGAGTTCGGTAGATCGCCCGAATCAGCCATACCAACACTCCCGCCAAGCACAGAATGCCGCCAGGGATCGCACCATAAAGCCCTGGAATC
>JBFFKD010000076.1:0-8917 GCA_041555595.1 Motiliproteus sp. | reverse complement strand
GATCGCGGTAAACTCGGCCTGCTCAAGCTGGTACTGTTGCTGAGCTTGCTGCTGTTGCTGTTTGAGTCCCCGATGCTGGTCGCGCAGTGTCTCCAGTTGCTGCCGTAGCTGCTGTTGCTGTTGTAACCTGTTGAGTTGAATCTGCAGCGGGGCCAGCGCCTCCAGTTCACGGTGTAGCGCCACCAACAGGGTCTGTTTAGTCTCCTGCTCGTCGAGCAGTAGCTGCCGCTGCTGCTGTCGTTGTTGCAGCTGTTGTTGCTGGCTATCAAATGTTTGCTGGCACTGCCCAGCCTGCAGTTGGGCCTGGCTTAGCTGTTCGATCTGGCCTTGGTGCTGCTGCAGTTGCAACTGTTGCTGCTTGAACCGATCAACCTCGGCGTGGGCTGTTTGTGCTCGGCTCAGGTTGGTTTGGGTCACTTCGAACTGTTGTTGCGCCTGCTGCAGCGCACTGGTGCACTGGTTGCGCTGCTGCTCGATCGTACCGAGCTGCTGTTGCTGCTGTTGCTGTTGCTGCTGCAGCGGCGCCAGTTGCTGGGCGGTGGCGGCCTGCATCAGCTGTTGCTGGAGCCCATCGATCTCGGGTTGTCGTTGTTGTAATAGTTGCCGCTGTTGTTGCTGTTGGTCACGGCTATCGAACCGTTGAGTCAGGGCGACGGCTTGATCCTGCGCACGGCTGGCGTGGGTCTGCTCTTGTGCTGCCTGCTGCTTGGTCTCTGCGGCGAGTTCGAGCTGCGGTTGCACCGTGGCCAGTTCGGCGTCGAGATCGGCTTCGGAGCCGACCTCGGCAGCCTGCAGAATGCCTTTGATCTGGTTCTGGTGCTGCTCGACCGCCTGACGAATGCCGGCCGCCTGCGTTTTGAGTCGGTCTTCGATCCGCTTGTAGATCTGAGTCTGGAACAGCTGGCTGAAGATCTTCTCGCGCTCTTTCGAGTCGGCCATCAGCAGTTCACGAAACTTACCCTGCGGTAGCACCATCACTTGGCGGAACTGCTCCACCTTCAATCCGATCAGCGTTTCAATCGCATCGGTCGCCTCGTTGACCTTTTTCGGCACCAGCAGGGTGCTGTTGTCGGCATTAGTCGTGGCAGATGTCTCGGTGCTGTCAAGACGCCACAGTTGTGCCTCGGCCTGTTGGGTGGTGCTGCCGTCGCCGCGTGACTTGGGCCGTTGCTGGGTCGGTGCGCGGCGGATGCGGTAGCGTTTATCGGCCAAGCTGAAATCGAGGGTGACCTCGGTCAGCAGCGCGGGGTCGGCATAGTCGCAGCGCATCTGCGCCGGTTCGCGCTCGGCGCCGGTGGTCTGGCCGTACAGCGCGAAACAGATCGCATCCAGCAGCGAGCTTTTACCGGCGCCGGTCGGTCCGTTGATCAGAAACAGCGGGTTGGATCCGAGCCGTTCAAAGTCGATCAGCTCGGTGCCGGCAAAGGGACCGAAGGCTTGCAGCGACAGCTTCAGTGGTTTCATGCGCTGATCTCCGTGCTGCTGGTGGTCGCAGCTGTCGCTAATGGCTCTTGCAGCGTCATGGTCTGGAGCGGTTCGGACTTGTGCAGCTGCGTCAATGTTTCTATCAGCGCGGCATCCTGTTCGGTACTCAGATCCTGGCCGGAGATCTGGTTGAAAAAGTCGCGGAACATCTCCAGCTCGCCACGTTTGAGCTTGTCACGGTGCATTTGCTGGTCGCCGGTCTCGAGCATCCCCGGTTTCTCCAGATGCAGCACGTTGGGGTAGACCGCTCGTAACTTGCCCATCGGATCGAGAATGGCGTGGCGGTCTGTCAGCCGCACCAGCAGATAATCGTCGCTGTTGGGGTCGAGCCTGCCCTGCTCGAGTAGTGCATTGAGCTGGCCCTCGATGATCCGCATATCACGCAGCGGTTTTAGTGGCAGCTGACGGGCAGACTGAAAGCCCTGATCGTCCAGTTCGACCAGTGTCACTCCCTTGTGCTGGTGCTGTTCGCCAAAGCTGTACTTGAGGATCGAACCGCTGTAGCGGATATGCTCGCAGCCCTTGTATTGAGGACTGTGCAGGTGTCCTAGCGCGACATAGTCGAACTGCTCGAACGGCTGGTATGAGACCCGATCTGCGCCGCCGATCGACAGCGGCCGCTCCGATTCAGACTCCTGCGCACCGTCGATAAAACAGTGGCTGATCACCACGTTGGCCGTTGGCTGGTTCGGGGTACTATCGATCCGTTCGCTCAACTTGTCGATCAGTAGCCGGTGGGCGTCATCGTGGCTACTAACATCGCAATCAAACCGATCGCGTACCATCACCGGATCGTTGTAGGGGATGCCGTAGAAATGGATTGGAGCATCGGCTCCCGTGCCAGCATTGATAACGACCGGTTCCAGCATCTGGTCGAAATCACCGATGATATGCAGCCCTGCACGCTGCAGTTGCCGCGCCCCGAAACGCAGCCGCTCGGCACCGTCATGGTTGCCGGGAATCAGGATCACCGGCACTGTCAGCTCCGAGCAGATCCGGTTCAGAACCCGATCCAGCAGCGCCACTGCCGCCGCCGGTGGCACCGACCGGTCGTAGATATCGCCAGCAATGACCACCGCATCGACCGCTTCGGATTCGATATAGCTCAGTAGCTGGTCGAGTACGTGTTGCTGATCGTCCAGCAATGAAACGTTGTGAAACTGCCGGCCGATATGCCAATCGGAGGTGTGAATAAAACGCATGCAGGTGTCTCTTGTAATGCGGTGTGAGTGGGTTCAGCTATTATCGTTGAGCAGCCCCCGTGTTAGGGTGGCTGGGCTGTTATGTTGACACTCGATCTTACGCAATATCGATGCTTGCCGCGATGGGGCTAGGCCGTTTGAATCGAGATTCGTGTCTGTGCCGAGGTCTGGTAGCGAGCAGCAGCCTCGATGGGCTCCTGAGTTTCAGGCTGACGGCAACCTATGTGGGTCAGTACGCTACTAACGAGAAACTGTATGAAACAACGCTGGCTATGCCATGTGCTTATTGTTCCGATGATGATGTTGGCAGGGTCGTTAGCCGGTCTGAGTCATGCCGAACCCAGAAAATCGGTACTGGTTATTGAAAGTTATCATGCCGGTTTTCAGTGGGATGCCGACTATACCCGTGCTATAGAAGATCTGCTGGCAGAGTCGTCAGATTTGATTTTTGTGCAATTGGATACCAAGCGCAGGCCTGAGTCCGAGCATGCCGCTAGTGCAGAGCAAGCCTGGAACCGCTATCTCACACTGCAACCGGATCTGGTGATTCTCGGGGATGACAATGCGCTCAAGTATCTGGGGCAGCGCTTGGCGACCACCGATACGCCGGTGGTGTACCTGGGCATTAATAACAATCCGAGAAACTACTTCTTAAACCGGCCGGCCAATATCAGTGGCGTGCTCGAACGCCCTTTGATGAAGCGATCGATTGTGTATATGTCGACCATCATGGATCAGACGCTGAATAAAGTGTTGGTGTTGTTTGATGACGGCACCACCTCGAACACGATCTATAACGAGGTGTTCTCAGGTGGCAGTGGTCGATCAATCGGGCCGGTTGAGGTCGATGTCAGGTTGATCGGTGATTACAGCGCCTGGCAGCAGGCGATACTCACTGCACCAGCGCTGGGTTATGATGCGATCATGGTCGGCCTCTATCAGACGATCAAGTCCGCTAGCGGCGAACACGTGCCTGAGCAGGAGGTCATCAGCTGGTCGTCGGCCAACACATCGCGGCCATTGTTTGGTTTTTGGACCTTCGCGGTCGGACCGGATAAAACGATTGGTGGCTATGTGCTAGACGGCTACGAGCAGGGCCGGTTGGCCGCGACCATGGCCAAGAGTGCCCTGGCAGGGGCCCCGTTGCCCCGATTACCGCAGACCTCGAGTGAAGGGCGGTTTGTGTTCAGTCGGTCGCAATTGTCGAAGTGGCAGATCGAGCTGCCGCAGGATATCGCCACCCAGTCGACCTTTGTGCCCTGAGACACTCGGCCTGTCATCAGTTGTTGTTATCGACACTGCGTTTGAATAGAGGTTACCTGCACGGATTATGGCCAATCGCTTCGAACCTCCCTCCAAAGCCGATATCGCCCTGCTGCCGCCCTACCTGGGGTTGTCATTGCAACAGGTCGTTGTTCCGACGACGCCGGCGCAGTATGCCGAGGCGGCGGCAGATCTGTCGCGTTGCCCCTGCGTCGGTTTTGATACCGAATCCAAACCCTGCTTTAAACCGGGCGAGGTCTCCAGTGGTCCACACGTGATTCAGCTGACTACGCTAAAGACCGCCTACATCTTTCAGCTGCACCGCACCGAGTGTCATCAGGTGGTGGCGCAACTGCTCGAATCGACCGAAGTTGTCAAAGTGGGGTTTGGACTGACGTCGGATCGGCGCCAGCTACTGCGCAAACTGGGGATCAAACTCGGTGCGGTGCTCGATATGAACACGCTGTTTCGTGCCGAGGGCTACCGTAAGGAGTTGGGCGTAAAGGCCGCGGTTGCGGTGGTGTTGAAGCAACGGTTTCAGAAATCGAAACGGGTCTCGACCTCTAACTGGGCATTGCCTGAGTTGAACAACAATCAACTGCTGTACGCGGCTAATGATGCCCATGCCGCGGTTAAGGTGTTGGATGCAATGGAGAGCAAAGGGCCGGTGCTACACCGCGATTCGAAACAGATACCGGTGTAAAATCAACCCATTGTCGAAACCGTTCATCGTCGGGATGAGGCTAGGCTCCAGCGCCGGCCGGCCGCCCCGCGTTGGTGGCAGACTACCCTGCTATTTGGCGAGCTAACAGATCACAGAGCCTGTGCCTCTGGCCTAGAATGAACGTAGCTGATACTCACATTCGTAGCCACATGGATTACAGGTGCTGCCGATGCAACAGATGATTGATGATATCGAGGCGGAGGTGTCTTATACGGCCAAGATGATCGGCCGTCATCACCTCTGCGAGCCTGTCATGGACGCGATGCGTCGAGTGCCCCGTCATGCGTTTGTGGATGACGCCCAGTTGAACGATGCTTACGACAACCGCCCCCTACCGATCGGTTACGGTCAAACCATTTCGCAACCCTATATGGTCGCGGTTATGACCGACCTGCTCCAGCCGCGCCCTCATCACCGGATGCTGGAGGTCGGTTGCGGCAGCGGCTATCAGGCTGCCGTGCTGTCGCTGCTGGTCGAGCAGGTTATCAGTCTGGAGATTATTGCACCCTTGGCGGTGAGTGCGCGCCAGCGTCTGGCGCGACTGGGTTACTCTAATGTTGAGGTGATCGAAGCCGATGGTTACCAGGGCTGGAGCTGTCAGGCCCCCTACGACGGCATTATCGTCACTGCGGCGCCAGAAACGGTGCCCCAACCCTTAATCGATCAACTCGCCCCGAACGGTCACCTGATCATCCCGGTGGGTCCACATCTGCTGTCCCAGCAGTTGTTTGATATCCATAAAATGGCTGACGGTTCGGTTATCCGCCAGGCGCTGCTACCGGTTTGCTTTGTCCCCTTAACCGGTGGCCCTAAGGCGGTCGGATAGGTCACCATCACGGCTTAAGTCGCAGCTAGCGGATTCGCAATGATTGCGTATAAACGGCTAGTGGCGATGGATTTTGGATTGCGTCTTTTCAGGGTGGCCTTGCAGGCGGTTAAATCGGTTCTGAGCGGGCACCGCCAAGCGAGACATAATCAAGGGTAAGTCAGACGCTGACCAGACTCGATTAAATGCTCCCTGTTGTTGCAGGGCTTCGCTGATGATGAACGGCTTGCCGCTACTGAGCCCCAGTTGAATATCGTCGTAGTTCACGGTCAGCTGGCTATCACAGACTTTTTGCAGTAACTCCTGCATGGTATAGCTGAAGAATTTTTTCACATCTTCAACCGATTCTGCATGGTTGAGGCTGTCGCGATATTTATGAACAATTTGATTTTCATACTTGGTATAGGATGCTGAGTGTCTCATAGTTATGTTCTCTCTCTCGTTGCTACCATGACCCCTCTATCGATCAGTATAGTCGTCTCATGCGCGAGCAAGGAGCGGCTTAAGGCACCACCACAGCGGCACCGGTAAAGCGGCCATGGCGTAGATCCTCTAGTGCTTGGTTAGCTTGTTCGAGTGGGTAGCTGTGTACTTCGGTTTGCACCGGAATGCTCGCCGCCAACGGCATAAATTCCTCACCGTCGCGACGCGTTAGGTTGGCGACAGAGTGGATACTGCGCTCTCCCCAGAGCCATCGATATGGAAAACGGGGTATGTCGCTCATGTGGATGCCGGCACAGATCACGGTGCCGCCCTTGCGCAGCGCTGTTAGAGCGGTAGGCACCAGTTCACCGATGGGGGCGAATATAATGGCAGCATCAAGTTTCACCGGTGGCATCTGGGTTGAATCTCCGACCCAGTGCGCCCCTAGCTTTTTGGCAAACTCTTGTGCCGCGCTGTCGCCTGAACGGGTAAAGGCGAAGACTTTGTGGCCTTGATGACAGGCGATCTGGATCAGAATATGGGCAGCGGCGCCAAAGCCATAGAAGCCCAAATGAGTGGCATGCTGGACACGCCGGTAAGCACGGTAACCGATCAAGCCGGCACAGAGCAGCGGCGCGGCCTGTTGATCACTGAAGCCCTCAGGCAAGGCGAAGCAGTAGCGGCTATCCGCGACGGTGTATTCGGCTAGACCGCCATCACGCTGGTAGCCGGTATAGATGGCATGGTCACATAGGTTTTCCTGTCCAGCGGTGCAAAACCCGCAGCTGCCGCAACTCCCTCCGAGCCAGGGAACGCCAACGCGCTGGTTGATCGAAAACGTTCTGACGGCTTCGCCTTTAGCAGCGACATGGCCGACTATCTGGTGCCCTGGAATAAGCGGCAGGCGGGGGGCGTCGAGGTCTCCATCTACGACATGCAGGTCGGTGCGGCAGATACCGCAGGCAGTGACTTTGATCAGCAGCTGATCCAGACCCGGTCGGGGGATAGGGCGCTGTCGAAGTTGTAATGGGCGCTTGATTTGATCCAGTACCATAGCACGCATTGTTAACCCTCCCTGTTGTATGCACTCAGACGCTATCCCTCAAGAGCAGGTGCCAGCGGTTCAGCGTAGCCGCTATATTGATGGCCTGCGATCTGTTCTAGCCTGCCGCTAAAACAGTCATCAGCGTTCTGCTAAGGGCTGCTGCGGCAACATCATTGCCAGCGTTAGTGCCTGTTTGACGCATTGATTCGGCCGGTTAGTCAGGGCTTTTCTGATCCTCTGGCGTCTGCGTAACAGCGGCGGCGGTTGTTGCTGGCTGCTGGCGGATTTCAACGTCGATGACGTTATCCACCAGCCGGATATTGACCTCGCTGGCTTCGGGACACTCTCCTTTGACGATTTTCATGGCCAGCGGGTTCTCTATTTGACGTTCAATCTCTCGTCGCAGTGGTCGAGCCCCGTAGATTGGGTTAAAGCCGTCGCGAGACATTTTATCGATGACGTCATCGCTAATGCTCAGGCTGATCTGGTGTTGCTTCATGCGCTGGATCAGCTCCGCAATAAACATCTGGGCGATCTGACGGACATGCTGCTGTTCGAGGTAGTGAAAGACGATAATATCGTCCAGCCGGTTGAGGAATTCAGGCTTGAAGAAACGTTTGACTTCATGCATGACCAGTTGCTTGGCGGCACGGTAATTGGGGTTTTTCGACTGGATGAATCCTGGCGGGCATTTATCCGGTGCAAGCGCCTCGGTGCCCAGGTTTGAGGTGCCGATCAAGATGGTATTACGGAACGAGATCAGGTGCCCCTGGGCATCAGTGATATGGCCATCTTCGAGAATCTGCAGCAGGACGTTGAAGATATCAGGGTGCGCTTTCTCCATCTCGTCGAGCAAGACCACGGTATAGGGGTTACGGCGGACTTTTTCGGTCAACTGGCCGCCTTCGCCGTAACCGATATAGCCAGGCGGGGCTCCGATAATCTTAGAGACCTCGTGGCGCTCCATATACTCCGACATATCCAACCGTACAATGCGGGATTCATCATCTAGCAGGAAGGCCGCCAGCGCACGTGCCAGCTCAGTCTTGCCGACACCGGTAGGACCGAGAAACAGAAATGAGCCGATAGGGCGTTTCGCGTCGGTGATGCCGGTCCGGTTTCTGCGAATCGCATCGGCAACGCAGCTCAGCGCATCTTCTTGGCCGATGATCCGCTGGTGCAGCTTTTGCTCCATGCGAGCCAGCTTTTCAGCTTCCGATTCAACCATCCGGGCAACCGGGATGCCGGTCCAGCGTGAAACCACTGCGGCGATATCATTGGCGGTCACCGAAAAATCGGATTGACTGCGTTGCTGGATCCAGTTCTCATGCTCGCTGTTAAGCTGTTCCTGAACGTTGAGGATCTCCATCTGCAGGCGCGCCGTCTGCTCGAACTGTTGAGCATTAAAGGCGGCGGTTTTGTCCTGTTCTAACCGCTTCTTCTCCTGCTCGAGGTGTTTCAGGCGCTGGGGCATGGAGTTCAATCGGATGTGCTTGTGGGCACCCGCCTCATCGATCAGATCTACCGCCTTGTCAGGAAGGCGTCGGTCAGTGATGTAACGCTCCGATAGCTCGGCTGCCGCTCTAAGTGCTTCGGCTTCATAGTGGGTTTGATGGTGCTGTTCATACCGCTCGATGATCCCTTCCAGGATACTGATGGTCTGCTCGACACTGGGCTCGTGGATCACGATGGGATGGAAGCGTCGCTCCAACGCTTTATCGGATTCGATATAGGTATGGTATTCACGCAAGGTATCGGCACCGATCACTTGCAAACTGCCCTGTGCCAAGGCGGTCTTCAGCATACTGGGTGCATCGAGCCCACCCGTGCCAGCGCCTGCTCCGACCACTGTATGCATCTCATCGATAAACAGAATCACCTGGCCTTTGGCTTTGATGACAGCATCACGAACTGATTTAAGGCGCTCTTCGAACTCTCCGCGCATGTTG
>JBFFKD010000075.1:0-8959 GCA_041555595.1 Motiliproteus sp. | reverse complement strand
TTAATTAATCCTAGTTCTGAAATGATATAAGTCAAGTTGCTGCGGTCTCGCTAGGCACCTGCCACTCATACGATATCGGAAATGTTCGCGTAGCAGCCGCCTAGGGTTGCGCCTATGCTCCTCGTTCACTGTGACTGGGTCACGATAATATGTATTAACAAGCCTAACTGGTTGTTAGCTGCGTTAGACTACGGTTAATACGTTGAAAACCACCTAATTCACTAGAGCAATAAACCGACATCATGACTAGAAAAAAATTATCGTTGAAGGTGAAAATCAATAAAGACTCTAAGCAAGTCGATGATGCGGTCCAAGATGAAGTTGATGCTGACCCGCAACAGCGTTTTTTAAATGGCGTAGCCATCCATCCTGCCCCGTGCATTCGCCTGGAGTTAGGCTCCCAACAGCTCACCACCCGAGCCATGGATTTGATCACGCCCATCGGAATGGGGCAGCGTGGTTTGATTGTTGCTCCACCTGGCTGCGGTAAAACGACGCTGTTAAAACATATCTGTCAGGCGGTGGGGACGGCTTATCCCGAGATAAAGCTGTATGCGTTACTGATTGATGAGCGGCCGGAAGAGGTGACTGATTTTAAGCGCAGCGTGTCGGCACAAGTCCACGCCTCTTCTTCGGATGAAAGTTATGCCCATCACGTCCGTGTGGCTAATGACCTTCTTGACACTGCCCGCAAGGAAGCTGGGGAAGGGCATAATGTTATGATCGTCATCGATTCTCTTACCCGGCTCGCGCGAGTACATAATGCAGAGCGAAAGAGTAGTGGTCGTACCCTCTCGGGTGGGATTGACGCTAGAGCCATGGAAATACCACGACAACTGTTTGGCGCAGCTAGAAATATTGAGAATGGAGGGTCGCTTACGATTCTAGCGACCATACTCGCTGATACTGGAAGCCGGATGGATCAGGTGATATTTGAGGAGTTCAAGGGCACGGGTAATATGGAGATCGTGTTATCACGGGAGATAGCGAGTCAGCGGATATACCCCGCGCTGGATATTGCAAAAAGTAGCACGCGCCGGGAGGAGCTTCTTATAAACTCGAAAGATATCCAACATGTGAGGGGGTTGCGAAGGGAGCTTGCCAAGCTTGAAGCTTCAGACGGTGCTAAAAAGCTTGTCGAGTTACTTGATAAATACCCAACCAATGCAGAGCTGTTAAATCGTTAACTTTGATCGATTGCCTTCTCGATATCTTATTTACCGAGTCGGCCAAGCTGGATGCCTCAAATGGGCGTTCACGGTCATGCCAGAAACAGCTGCGGCCCCGAGCCTCATGCTGATCAGTGATATGGCCGATAGGTAGCCGTTTGAGACCTGACTAGCGTCCATATACGGGTGCGCTAGCGAGCTCCTATCCGGTGTCCCTTTAACGACTTATGTCTGATCAACGTTCTTTATATTCCCATCTGTTGCTTGACCCGGCCAAACGCCTCAATCGCAAATTCAATATCATCTTTGCTCAACGCCGCGGACATCTGAGTACGAATTCGGGCTCTTCCCTTCGGCACGACAGGATAGGAGAAGGCGACCACATAAACCCCCTGCGCTAACATGGCATTAGCAAATTGACCGGCTACGACCGCATCGTGCAGCATCACCGGTACGATCGGATGTTCACCTGGCAAAAGCTCAAAACCATGCTGTGATAGGCCCTCACGGAACAAGGCGGTATTTTCAACCAGCTGGTCGCGCAAGCTACTGGATTCCGTGACCAGCTCAATCGCTTTAAGTGCTCCGGCCACTACGGGAGGCGCCACGGTGTTGGAGAACAGATAGGGTCGTGAGCGTTGCCGTAACAGTTCAACGATCTCTTTGTTGGCGCTGGTGTAACCGCCGCTAGCCCCCCCCAATGCTTTGCCCAGTGTGCCGGTGATGATGTCCACCCGGTCCATACAGTTACGATATTCGTGCGTGCCACGGCCTCCGGCACCGAGAAAACCCGTGGCGTGGGCATCATCGAAGTGCACTAGCGCATTGTATTTTTCCGCCAGGTCACAGATCTCATCCAGACGGGCGATATAGCCGTCCATCGAGAAGACCCCGTCGGTGGTGATCAGTTTGAATCGAGCCTGGTTTTTATCGGCGAGCTGTAATTGCTGTTCCAGGTCGGCCATATCGCTGTTGTGGTAACGGTAGCGTTTGGCCTTACATAGACGCACGCCATCGATAATACTGGCATGGTTCAGCACATCGGAAATGACAGCGTCCTGTTCATCGAGCAGGGTTTCAAACAAACCACCGTTGGCATCAAAACATGAGGGGTACAAAATGGTGCTTTCCATGCTCAGGAACTCACTGAGCTTATGTTCCAATTGCTTATGCAGGGTCTGGGTACCGCAGATAAATCGAACCGAAGCCATCCCATAGCCCCACTGTTCCAGCCCGGCTTTGGCCGCTGCATTGACTTGTGGATGCTGCGCCAGTCCCAGATAGTTATTGGCGCAAAGGTTGAGCACTGCTCTGGTTTGCTGCCCGGTTTCTTCAGTAACGCCGATGTGGGCGCTCTGCGGTGAGGTGATCAGGCGCTCTTGCTTAAATAAGCCAGCGGACTGAATCGCTTCTAGTTGTTGAGCGATATGCTCATGAAACTGACAGTGCACAACGATTCTCCCATTTTACATAAAGGCGTTCTTTCAGTGGTTAATCCCAGTTAAGAATAACCTTGCAGGCTGCTCCACTGTTCATGACATCAAAACCTTGTTGGAAATCTCTGTAGTCGAAACGATGGGTAATCACGGCGGATATATCCAGTCCTGATTCAATAAAGACCGACATCTTGTACCAGGTCTCATACATCTCTCGGCCGTAAATGCCTTTGAGGGTCAGCATGTTGAAAATCACTGTACTCCAGTCGATCGCCATTTGTTCGGCGGGGATGCCCAGCATAGAGATCTTGCCGCCATGGCACATATTCGCCAGCAAGTCCTGAAATGCCGCGGGGTTGCCTGACATCTCCATTCCGATATCAAAGCCTTCGGTCATGCCCAGCTGTTTCTTCACATCGGTCAGGCTTTGTTTGGCTACGTCCACCGTACAGGTTGCCCCCAGTTTTTTTGCCAACGCTAATCGCTCGGGATTGATATCGGTAATCACCACATGACGGGCACCGGCGTGGCGACAGACGGCTGCGGCCATGATACCGATAGGACCGGCACCGGTAATCAGCACGTCTTCGCCCAGCAGGTCGTATTGCAGCGCGGTGTGCACCGCGTTGCCAAAAGGATCAAACAGGGCTGCCACATCGAGATCAATTCCGGGTCGGTGTTCCCACACATTGGACATCGGTAGGGCCACGTATTCAGCAAACGCACCCTGCCTGTTAACACCAATACCACTGGTATGGGCGCATAGGTGGCGACGTCCAGCCATGCAGTTGCGACAGCGTCCGCAGACCACGTGCCCTTCACCTGAAACGATCTGCCCCGGCTGGAAGTCATTGACGTTGGCGCCTATCTCCACGATTTCGCCAACGAATTCGTGGCCGATAACCATCGGCACTCGAATGGTCTTTTGCGCCCAGCTATCCCAGTTATAGATATGCATATCGGTACCGCAGATTGCAGTGCGCTTTACCTTGATCAAGACATCGTTGATGCCGATATTGGGGGCGGGAACCTGTTCCAGCCACAATCCGGTTGTGGACTCCTTTTTTACTAATGCTTTCATATTTAGGGATCCGCTTCGTGGTTGGCAGATAAGGTTCTTATACAGTTGATGCCATAAGTATTGACGCAGTGATAGCGTTCGCACTGTTTAATTTGTACTGATGTGACAATTCCCTAATTGCCTAGAGCGCTATGTCGGTCTTTTTTGCGGATTTCTGCCTAGGAATCGATAGCACAAAGTTCAGGCAGGGCCTGGCTCAGTTGCTCCAGTTTCTTAACGATCCTGACGCGTTCTGGAAGCGAACGCAGTTTTTCAACACCCTTACCGCCTGCGAGCAGTACCACGGATTCAGGTATCTTGCTGCTCAGTTCTTGAAGCGCGGATATCACCGTCGGGCGTTTTTGTAATGCGCTGAACGACAACGCCAGTGCTTGCGGCTGCAGATCGTTACAGGCAGCGATTATTTGATCGACCGGGGTTTCTACTCCCAGATTCAGCGGAGTCAAGCCTTCAGCGCGTAGCAGCAACTCTACCATCGACAGTCCCATGCTGTGTGGCTCGCCGGGTAGGGTGGTGAGCATAACTCGCGGGGTAGTCGTGTTGAGGCTGATGCTATTGCAGGCGCTGGTTAAGACGTTGTTGAGTTGATTGCTAATCAGATGCTCGATGTAGATCGGGAGTTGGCCATTGGCCCAGGCATTACCGGTCTGATTCAGTAGTGGTGCGACGGTATCAACTACGAATTTGTGAGGGCCCTGTCGGTGTAGCATCTGTTCTAGAACCCGCTTGAGTTCGCTGGCCTGGCCATTGCGGGCGATCGACAGCAGGGGTTCAACAAAGCAAATATCTACTTCTGTGTCGCCTTGTAGGAGCTGATTGTCGAGTGACTCCAGCTGCTCCAGGGGCAGCGTGACAACCTTGCCCGGACGGTAGCCTTGATCCAATAACCGGCAGATGATTCGAAGCCTGTGCTGTTGTTCCTCTGGGTAGATCCGCTCACCTTGATTATTACGAATAGGTTGAGGGAATCCGTAGCGGCGCTCCCACACGCGTAGCGCATCTTTGCCGATGCCGGTGTCCCTTGAAACTTCATCGATTGAGGAGCAGTGGGATAAATATTGTTCCATCAGGTGGCCTCATTTTTTGTTAAATATATTACTTTGTCCTAGACAAATCAAATTAAGGCGCTAGTATTGTATGTGACATATAGCAATTCATGTCTGGATCTAACCATCAGCAAGCTATCTAACCGCGGGGTTACCATGATGAATAATGATCGTATATTTTTTAGCATGATCTTCTTTGTGTTCTTTACAGTGGCGGGTGTGCTCCATGCAAACATATCTAAGCCTTCAGCAGAGTCTGTGCTCAACCAGATTGATGTGATGGAGAGGGCGATAGATCAATCGTCTGTGACACCGCAGCACTCATCAGAGCAACGGTCGCAGCTGTTAGCGCTGATCAAAGAAGCCAAGGTCCTTTACCTCACCGGTAACGTTAAAACAGCCAGCTACTTACTTGACAAAGCGGGGCGTGAACTCTATCCGATGAAAGCTGCAGAGGGGATTCCTCTGAGTGGTGTGAAGCAGCAACAGTGGTTGGATCAGATGGCGCGTGTGATTAGTGCAATCATACCGGTTGCTGAAGGTATTGCTGACGAGAAAGGGATGGGCAAGGATTTTATTAATCATTCATCAGATCTCTATGTGCAAGGCAGAGCGGCTCAGGCGAACGGTAACGCTGATGAGGCTGAACGTTTACTAACAGACGCCTATGACGCGCTTCAAAGTGCGGTACTGATGTTGCGTTCAGGAGATCAGTTGGTCATTCAACAACCTTCAGATGGTTCACAGCAAGCCTGGATAGAAGCGGATAGGCGTTATCAAGACTGGCGCTATTTTGCTGACTGGATGGCGCAAACATCCGACCAGCTAGGGATCGATGCGCAATTAGTGGATCGGGGCAGTCTCGAAGCAGATAACCTATATCGGCAAGCAAAATTAAAGGCTGATAGCGCCTTGTGGCTGCAAGCGATAGCGCAGATAGATCAGGCTTATCTGACGATGGAAAACTACTGGCGTGAAGCAGGTATTGATATCTGAGGATTGTGGTATGAACAAACTCACACTGTTGGTAATGACAAGCGCGCTGTGGCTAGGAGGTATCCCGATGGCTATTTCAGGCGACAACACCTCATGTCCGACCTTACTGGACTATCACTTCAAACCTCTGGCAGGCGATGGCTCTCAACATCTATGTGAATCTTACCGGGGCAAGTTGATACTGGTGGTGAATACCGCCAGCCAGTGCGGCTATACCGGGCAATATGCCGGACTGGAACATCTCTACGATAAGTTTAAGGAGCAAGGCTTGGTCGTGATCGGCTTTCCATCGAATGATTTTGGAGGTCAAGAACCCGGCAGTGAGCAACAGATTGTGAAGTTCTGCCGTGACAAGTACAGCATCAGGTTCCCGTTGTATCAAAAAGTTCATGCTGCGAAAGGGCTGGCCCACCCTTTTTTCGACGGGCTTGCCCGTCAAGCCAAACAATATCCTAACTGGAACTTCCATAAGTACTTGATCGACAGGTCCGGCGATGTCGTCGGAAGTTGGCCCAGCCGCATAGAACCGCTGTCAGCAAAGATAGTAAGCCGGATAAAAATGTATCTGTAGGCGTTTAATGACTGTGCTAAAAGCCAACGCCGATAAAGGTAAAAATCTTTTTTTATAACTCCATTTACAGCTGTCGTTACAGTATTTCCGATGTTAGCTACAGATGAGGATCAGACCATGAAAATAATCGCGACTCACAACCTGACCGACAGCACTACAACACCGATTCCGAGTGTTAATGTTGGCATCAGTGCTTGCTTATTGGGCCATTCTGTACGCTATAACGGCGGCCATACGCGCTCCAAACTGTGTCTGCAAACGTTGAGCGAGCACTTCAATTACCGCAGTTTTTGTCCTGAGGTGGCGACTGGTTTCGGTGTTCCGCGACCCACGCTGAGGTTGATGGGCGACGTTGCCGCGCCACGCCTGGTGTTTTCCGATGATCAGCAGCAAGATGTGACGCCTCAGCTTGATCAAGCGATAGAATCGGTGATCGATTCATTTACCGACCTTGATGGCTATATCCTGATGAAAAACTCCCCCAGCTGCGGTCTGGAACGGATTAAGGTCTATCAGGACAACGGCTATCCCCACTTTGAGCGCACTCAGGGGCTATTCACGCGTGCACTGCAACAGCGTTATCCCAGCCTGCCGATCGAGGAGGAGGGGCGACTCAATGATGCCCGCTTGAGGGAGAATTTCGTATTGCGCGTGTTTGCTCACAACCACTTTCGGCAGCAGGTTGATAGCCAGCTGAGTCTCGGTGCGCTGATGAATTATCACCGTGACTATAAGTATGTGCTGATGGCACACAACCAATCTGAGTACCGTGCGTTGGGCCAACTGCTGGCAGAAACTGCGCGCCACAGTGACCTGGCGCAGGTGCGCGCGATTTATCATCGCCGATTTATGGCTGCGATCTCAAAGCCTGCCAGTCGCAAGAGCCATTGTAATGTATTGCTGCATATTCTTGGCTATCTGAAACGCACGGTTGAGGCTTCGGCGCGCAGGGATATCGTCGGGGTGATCGATCGCTATCGTCGTGGCGAGATCAATCTGGCCACTCCGATGACGTTAATTGATCACTATGTACAGCGCTTTGGCAGTGACTATATTCGCTCTCAGCGTTATCTGCAGCCTTACCCACAAACGCTGGGATTAACCAGCCAGCTATAACTGGGTGGTGGTACCCGGATGTGTTGTCGAATTTATAACGACAGTCTAGATCGAGGGTAAAGCCCTATGAGTGATTCCGTTAATCATATTAACCCTCGTAAATTGCTGTTATCAAAATGGACAGCTATCCATCCACGAGGTGACGAGAAGCATTTTCAGGTAACAAAACTGTACCGAGACTTACAAGATAATTTGGTCGAAGTTGAGCTTCTTGCCGTTGTGACAGGACGCTCAAATCGTATCGACTGGAAGGCGCTTAAGTCAGCTGATAGTTGGCAGATAGGGTGGCGTTAGACCGGTCTATACAGACCCACTATGAGTGTACGAGAATGGATGTGTACGGCATGACAGGGCATTACCGATGAACAATGCGGCCACATTGGTCTGGTTCAGGCAGGATCTACGCATTAACGATAATCCTGCCCTGTTCTATGCCGCAGAACAGGGGACCATCCTTCCCGTTTATATTTTGGATGATGTGAATCCCGGTCAATGGCGAATCGGTGGCGCTAGTCGCTGGTGGCTGCACCAATCGTTAGCGGCACTGAATAAAAAACTGGATGGTCAATTACGTTTTTTTTGTGGTGATCCCTTACAACTCATTCCTGAGTTACTTAAAGCTTCGGGTATCCGTCGAATAGCTTGGAATCGTTGTTATCAGCCCTGGCAAATCAACCGGGATGCGTCGATCAAGCATCTACTGACCGATCAGGGGGTGGAGGTTGAAACTTACAACAGCAGCCTACTTTGGGAGCCCTGGCGCGTTTTAAAGAAAGATCAGACACCCTACAAGGTCTTCACCCCGTACTACCGTAATGGCTGTTTAACCCAAGATGCACCGAGGTACCCGTTACCGTCGCCAACTTCAATCGTGTTACCTCCCAATGCTCCTATCGGAGAGCCGCTGGATCGGTTGGCGCTGCTGCCAAAGTCAGTTTGGTACCAAGGTTTGGCGTCACAGTGGCGGCCTGGTGAAAACGGTGCTGCCGATCGATTGGCTCGGTTTGTTGGTCAGTCGCTTATCGATTACTCAGATGACCGTGATCGTCCCGATATGGAAGGGACATCAGGGCTATCGCCACATTTGAGGTTTGGAGAGTTGTCTGCGAATCAAGTTTGGCATGTCGCAGATAAAACGCCGTTAACGGGACTTGCTGAGAGTGCGCGAGAAGGTTTTCTTCGGCAGTTAGCATGGCGCGAGTTCTCCTACTATCTGCTATATCACTGGCCCAACTTGCCGCAACAAAATTTCAGGAGCAAATTCGATCGCTTTGTTTGGCGCGATGACCCTGCAGCGCTAGTTGCCTGGCAGCAGGGCCAGACCGGCATTCCATTGGTGGATGCCGGTATGCGCCAGCTTTGGCAGACAGGCACGATGCACAACCGAGTACGGATGCTGGTCGGATCGTTCCTGGTTAAAAATTTAGGTATCCACTGGCACCATGGTCAGCACTGGTTCTGGGATACCTTGGTTGACGCCGACCTGGCCAGCAACAGCGCCAGTTGGCAATGGGTTGCGGGCTGTGGAGCAGATGCCGCACCCT
>JBFFKD010000074.1:0-9049 GCA_041555595.1 Motiliproteus sp. | reverse complement strand
CCATCGTGTTACGCAGTGCTGCGCGATTGAGTGCACGCCGGCGCCGATTCGCCGGCATCATCCTGGATATCTGTTACGACCATTATCTGTGTATCCACTGGACTCGCTTTTGCGATCAGCCGCTCGACCACTTTATTGATGACTGTTATCGCCAACTACGCGACTACCAGGGCTACCTTCCCGAATCGATGCAGCGCCCTCTAAAGTTGATGATCGAACAGGATTGGTTGTCGGCCTACGCCGAGGTCGATAGCATTCCTATGGTGCTCGATCGGGTTGCTGGCAGGCTAAGTCAGCCGCAGCGGATGCTGGGGGCTGGCGATGAGTTTAGCCAACAGTATCAGTTATTTGAACAAGATTTCTTGGATTTCTTTTTACAATTACAGCGATTCGTCTCATCAATTAAATCCTAACCTGTGCATCGATTGAGTTACTGCGCTCCCTCCTATGTATCCAGCTACAGAGCGTCGATCTTTTATTCGTCAGGTGAACCAAAGATCAGTGACTCACAGTTAAACGGCTGTTTGTTTGTTTGTGGTGTTTTCGCTTCTTAATTGATGATGGCGCTGGCTATAATGGGCCAACACACTCCAGCAAGGAATCTCAGGCATGATCAAACTATGGAACCGGGGTAGGCCCGCCGCCACTTCGGATCGAAGCAGTGAGGTGGTAAAACCGAGTTCGTCGCTGTTTGAGGGTATTGCCGAACGGGATGTGGTGTCGTTGTACAACGTTGCTAAGGTTCGGCAGTTGAGCGCCGGGGCCAAATTGTACCGCCATAATGACCTGGCGGAGTCAGTCTATGTCGTGCTTAAGGGGATGATTCGTACTGAGCCGTCGGACAGTTCGAGTGCTATGGAGCCGCAGTTCTACGCCGAGGGTGGCTGGATCGTGGGTGCAGATTTTAACCGTCAGAGCCATCGGCTCAACAGCGCACTCGCAGTCGGAGCCGCATCGGTACTGGTGATCAAAAAATCTAGCATGCAGGCGATGGATGAATCCTTGCGTCAGTACGTAAACGCTAAGATACAAACTGCGACTCTCCAGGCGTTGACGCTTTCCAGTCAGCAGCGTGATCACTTGGCAACGGAGATCGAGCAACTCAAGCAGGAGCTGGTTCGGGTGCGCAGTCGTGGCAAGAGCGAGTTTGTTAAATCTGAGGTAATTCAAGGGGTGATCAATAAGATCCCTCGATTGCCTGTTTCGAGTGTGGATCTGGTCAACAAGCTACTGTACCAAGAGGTGAAGACGCTGGAGATGGTCGAGTTGGTACGCAATGACCCAGCATTGACCACGTTGCTATTGAAAACGATCAACTCCTCGTTCTATAACTTCCGGCAGAACATTGCTGACGTTAATCATGCGGTTGGTTTGTTGGGGTTCGATTCGGTCTACCAGATCATCATGGCCGAAAGTTTTCGTCAGAGTCTGCCTGAAACCCCTGTTTTTCAACAGATATACCAGCATTCGCTGCAAATATCGCATATCGCTTTTGCCGTATCACAAGCCTCGCAGGTGGGGCGCCCAGCAGAGCTGGCAACACTGGGGTTGGTCCATGAAACCGGTAGCGTGGTGCTGGAACTCCTGAAAAAACAGAATCCAAAGCTGGCCGGCTTGATTGAACTGATCGATAGCCCCGATGTCGCCGCAGAGTTATTGGGTAGCTGGAACCTACCGCAGCGAATCTGTTCTACTATTCGCTACCAACAGCACCCGGAGTACACCGAGCCAACAGCGATCCCCGCCGATATCCTCAATAATACCGCCATCATCTATATCGCCCATCTGTGTTATGAGTTGCTGCATAAACGGCCGCAACAGCAGCTGCCGCTGTTGTTTCTCAATGACTATCTTGAGCTGTTGGGGTGGCAACAGCAGAGTTTGGCGCAGTTGCTCAATAGTCAGGTGATTCCTGCACTGAAGAAACGGATTGAGGTGTTACCGAAAGAGCTGGTCGAGTTGCTGCCTGGTTAAGCCACGACGACTGCGACATAAAGATGGTTTGATTCCGTGCAGTCTGCTGATTGGTTAAGCGCTATTCTTTAGTTAGTTAAGCGTTTTCGAAACCAGCTAAGGAGCCGGGTATGGCGCAATGGCAGAGCGGGGTGATCGAACAGCATTGTCGCTGGAGTGAACAGCTGCACTCGTTGCGGATCGTTACAGCCCCTGTGACCTTCGTCGCAGGTCAGTACACCCGATTGGGGCTGCAGGTCGGCGATACGCTAGTGGCGCGCCCCTATTCGTTCGTTAATCCACCGTCGGATCCCGTGCTCGAATTCTACTTTAATACCGTGCCGCAGGGGCCGTTATCAAACCGTTTGGCGGCGCTCAATAGCGGTGATTCGATCAAGGTCTCAACCACCGTGACCGGTTTTATGGTGCTCGATGAGGTGCCAGCAGGTCGAGATCTGTGGATGTTGGCGACCGGTACTGCGATTGGTCCCTTCCTATCGATACTGAGGACCGAACCACTCTGGCAACGATTCGAGCGAGTGATGCTGGTCCATGCTGTTCGGCATTGGCGCGATCTGAACTACAGTTTTCTGCTCGATCAGCTGGCAACGGAGCACTCTGGTCAATTTAGCTGGCTCCCGATGATTAGTCGTGATCCGTTCGATAAGGTGGTGAGGCCTGAGTCGCTGAGTCTTGAAGCTGCTAACGCCGCTATTGCTGGACGGATACCCGCGGCGATCAAAGATGGTCGATTAGAACAGCAATTCGGGCTGACGCTGAATGCCGTCCATTCACGGCTAATGGTGTGTGGAAATCCTGCGATGGTAAAAGACTCGCTGGCTATCCTCAAACAGCGTGGACTGGCTAAGAACCTGCGCCGGAGTCCCGGTCAGGTAACAGTCGAGCGCTATTGGTAATCTTGCATCGCGGGGGGGATAACCGTGCTGTCGTTTGCTTTCAGAGTTAGGATTCGAGAGGTGAGACACCTCTAAGCGAGCAGCCTTCGGTGCAATCATACTGCTGCGCGCCGCTATATAACATTAAGGCCTAGGCCTCGTTAGAGTGGAGTGCTGGCTCTGCGCATGATCAACTCGCGTCGATCTCTTCACGGTGACTCTGCTCGACATAAGCGATCGCTTCCTTTACAGCCTGCCCAACCTTGTCTTTCATCTCTTTATATTCGGTTGGTGATAGGTAGAACGCCATATCGATCTCATGGCGGAAATAACGTGGCGGCAGGTGGTTTAGCGCGACACAGGCGATATCGGAAAGTTGTTCGATATCTATGGGAGCATCCTTGAGTTGCTCAACCAGTGCCTCGCTAACGAGCTTCTCGTAGAAATTGTGGATGTTTTCCTGAATCGACATGCTAACCCCTTGTTCCGTTAACCGATATATTGGCCGTATGACTAGACGATAACACAGCCTGAGCTTTTGTGAAGTGGCATTTAGCGGAGACTTTGGTGTGAGATTATGGTTCAGGTGGAACTGCTTCATCGGGTAAAAAGGAGCCGATCATTGCTGGGGTAAATCAGACAATGATCGGGGTGTAGAGCTGTTGCCAGGGCGTTAGCTGGGGTTGATCGTAAACTTAACCGCGATAGTAGCGCTGCGGCACGAATGGCATTTTGGCGACATTCATCGGTAGCGATTTACCACGTACCAGAGCGAACACTTCAGTTTCCAATCCGGCAAAAGCGCTGTCGATATAGCCCATCGCTACCGGCCTACCGACGCTGGGGCCGAAGGTGCCGCTGGTGATAGTGCCGATCTCGTTATTATCCGAATCGACCAGTACGGTGCCTTCGCGCACCGGTGCACGACCCTGACCGATTAGGCCTACCCGTTTGCGGGGAAATTGGGCACCCCCGAGCTGTTCTAGAATCTTATTATCACCGGGGAATCCGCCTGCGCGTTCGCCATCGCTGCGACGAATTTTGCTGATCGCCCAGTTGAGTGAGGCGGAGACCGGGGTCGTGTCAGTATCGATATCGTGACCGTACAGGCACAGGCCTGATTCAAGTCGCAGCGAATCGCGCGCACCCAAGCCGATCGGTTCCACCTCGGGTTGATCGAGTAGCTGACGGCAGATCGCTTCGGCATTGGCGCACGGGATTGAAATTTCGTAACCATCCTCGCCGGTATAGCCTGAACGACTGACCAGACACTCGACCCCATCGATAATCAGCATCTGGCTGTCCATAAAGATCATGCTGGCGGCATTGGCATTAAAGCGGCTCAGCACGCTGGCTGCTTGTGGGCCTTGAAGTGCGATAAGGGCACGATCTTCCAGCACCTCCATGGCCACATCGTTGGGCAGGTTGGCTCGCAGGTGGGCGATATCTTGAGCTTTACAGGCGGCGTTGACGACTAGAAATAGATGATCCTCGAGCTGAGTTACCATCAGGTCGTCTAGAATGCCGCCAGCGTCATTGGTGAACAGCGCATAACGTTGCTTATTGACCGGTAGATCGATGATGTCGACCGGTACCAGCGCTTCTAGGGCTTTGGCCGCATTGGGGCCAGTGAGGCGGATCTGCCCCATGTGCGAGACGTCGAATAGTCCGGCTTGAGCGCGGCAATGAAGGTGTTCCTGTTTAACACCAGCAGGGTATTGAACCGGCATGTCGTAACCGGCAAAGGGAACCATTTTGGCGCCCAACTCCAGATGCAGAGCGTGGAGTGGTGTTCGGGCCAGTGTGTGGGTATCGGTCATAGTTTTTCTCGATCATGGAGGTGTAGTGAAGAGCGGGCAGGGTAGTCGCAACCGTGATGAGTGACAAGCTCCGGCCCAATTGTTGTCTATCTATTTAAACAAAAAAGGAGCCCGTTCAGGCTCCTTGTTTTGGTTACTAACCCAAGCTAACTAGAGGCTACAGTATCTGACTCAAGAACAGCTGGGTTCGTTCTGATTGTGGGTTGTCGAAGAACTCATCGGGATCGTTCTCTTCGATGATCTGGCCGGCATCCATGAAGATGACTCGGTTGGCGACCGTCTTGGCAAAGCCCATCTCGTGGGTGACGCAGATCATAGTCATCCCCTCTTTGGCTAGCTCGACCATAACGTCGAGTACCTCTTTGATCATCTCCGGGTCAAGCGCCGAGGTGGGCTCGTCAAACAGCATCACCTCAGGATTCATGCACAGACTGCGAGCGATTGCGACCCGCTGTTGCTGGCCGCCCGATAGCTGGCCCGGAAACTTATGAGCCTGATCTGGGATCTTAACTCGCTCCAGGTACTTCATCGCGGTCGCTTCAGCCTCGGCTCGAGGTGTTTTTCGAACCCAGATCGGCGCTAGCACAAGATTTTCCAGTACCGTTAAGTGTGGAAACAGGTTGAAGTGCTGGAACACCATGCCGACTTCGCGACGGATCGTCTCGATATTTTTGAGGTCGTTATTGAGTATGGTTTTGCCGACAAAGATGTCACCTTTCTGGTGCTCTTCCAAGCGGTTGAGGCAGCGGATCATGGTTGACTTACCCGACCCGGATGGACCGCAGACAACGATCCGTTCGCCCTTGCGTACGGTCAAGTTGATATCTTTGAGGACGTGAAAATCACCGTACCATTTGTTGACGTTGTCGAGCTTGATCATCACTTCATCGGAGATGTTTATATCGGCCGGACTATTTTGTTCTGACATTGCAGACTCCTAAATTCTTATAACGTCGGGTGCTAGCGAGCACCGTGACCGGTATGTAGTTTGAGCTCAAGGTATTGGCTGTAACGCGACATGCTGAAACAGAAGACCCAGAATACGAAAGCGACAAAGGCGTAGCCTTCGATCGAGTAGCCCAGCCATTTTGGATCAGATAGCGCAGCCTGAACTATCGCCAGCAGGTCGAACAAACCGATGATCAGCACCAGCGAGGTATCTTTGAACAGCGCTATAAAGGTATTTACGATACCAGGGATCATAATTTTTAGTGCTTGCGGCAATACGATCAATCCCATCTTTTTCCAGTAGCTAAGGCCCAATGCATCGGCCGCTTCGAACTGGCCTTTGGGAATCGCCTGGAGGCCACCGCGGATAACTTCCGCCATGTAGGCTGACTGGAACAGGGTAATGCCGATCAATGCCCGTAACAGTTTGTCGAAATCGATCTCCTCGGGCGTGAATAGCGGCAGCATTACCGACGCCATAAACAGGATGGTGATCAGCGGAACACCTCGCCACATCTCGATAAAGACGGTGCAGAAGCTACGCACCACTGACATCTGCGAACGTCGTCCCAATGCGAGTAGAACGCCGAACGGCAGTGATGCGACGATACCGACCAGTGCCAGCACCAGTGTTAGGCTCAGGCCGCCCCACTTGTGCGTTTCGACCAGCATCAGCCCAAAGGACCCTCCGTACAGTAGGTAGAATGCGATGATCGGGAAGATCACCAGCGTAAAGGCCGCGATCAAGCCTCTCTTTGGGGTTCCTTCATAAATCAGTGCGGCGATAAGCAGGGCCAACATGCCAAACAGGATGTTGATCCGCCAATACTCGGATTCGGGATAAAAACCGTAGATGAACTGATCCAATCGTACCGTGATAAAGACCCAGCAGGCCCCACCGCTGGTACATGCATCACGGCTGTCACCGACCCAATCCGAGTCGATAAAAATCCATTGGAACGCGGGTATCAGCGTACTCCAGAGCAGGTAGCCGACCACCAGCGTCAGTACGGAGTAGAACGGGGTGGAGAACAGGTTGATCCGCAACCATCCGATAACACCGCTGGTGCTGGCCGGTGGTGGTAGATCCGGTAGTTTCGTGTCGTTAATAATCATGTTAGCGCTCCACCAGTGCCATGCGTTTGTTGTAGATGTTCATCAGCATCGACACAATCAGGTTGATAGTGAGATAGACCGCCATCGTCATGAAGATGATCTCGATTGCCTGGCCGGTTTGATTGAGCGTTGTGCCCATAAATACTGACACCAGATCGGGGTAACCGATCGCGGTCGCCAACGATGAGTTTTTGATCAGGTTGAGGTATTGGCTGGTCAGCGGTGGAATGATCACGCGCATCGCCTGCGGTACTATGATCAGGCTCAGCGTTCTGTTCTTGCTCAGTCCCAGTGCTTGGGCGGCTTCAGACTGACCGGAGCTGACAGCAAGAATACCGGAACGAACGATCTCTGCGATAAAGGTACCGGTGTAGACCGACAGAGCGATCAGCAGCGCCATCAGTTCGGGGATGACGGTAGCGCCACCTTTGAAGTTAAAGCCCGTCAATGCGGGGTAATCCCAACTCACGGGTGAGCCTGCTAACAGGTAGGCCAATAACGGTAAGCCGAACAGCAGACCGATCGAGGTCCAGACGACAG
Organism: Motiliproteus sp.; assembly: GCA_041555595.1. Classification (GTDB taxonomy): domain Bacteria; phylum Pseudomonadota; class Gammaproteobacteria; order Pseudomonadales; family Balneatricaceae; genus Motiliproteus. The sequence goes on along the minus strand of JBFFKD010000074.1, from coordinate 1,776 downwards.
GAAACCGTTGGCCGGTAGCATCCTGACGCTTGCGATTCCAGCGTACTAGCATGACGGTAGCCGCGATAGCAGCAGCCAAGGCGATCAGTACCACCGAGAAACCGGATTCGAATACCGGCGCGGGTAAATAGAGTCCACGGTTGTTTAAAAATGCAGCGCCGAACTCAATGCTTTGTCGAGGCATCGGTAGCGGTTGCAAAACGGCGACATACCAAAACAAAATTTGAAGCAGTAACGGGATGTTACGGAAAATTTCGATATAGGCGGTGGCAACCTTGCGGATCAGCCAGTTGTCGGATAACCGGGCGATACCCATGATAAAGCCGAGCATCGTGGCCAAAATAACCCCCAGAAATGAAACCAATAGGGTATTGAGCAGGCCCACTACAAAAGTTCGTCCAAAACTAAACGTAGCGTCAAAAGGAATTAGGTGTAACAGGATCTCGAATCCGGCAGATTGACTGAGAAAATCAAAACCTGTTGTGATGCCCCGTGTTTCAAGGTTGTGCAGGGCGTTAGATATGATGTAGGCGAAGAAACCCAGAACCGTCAAAATCATCAAGATCTGGAACAGTAACGCCCGTTTATCAGGGTCGTTCCAGAATTTAGGTTTCGAGGAGGGTGCCACGCCTTTGTTTACATCAGAGGGCATGGAGAGTACTCCAGTAGTTGGTGGCTTGAATGTGGAAGTGTAGTGTAGAAACGGCCAGAGAATAGCTATTCACCGGCCGTTGGAGGTTAATGCAGAATTTATCGCATTGGTGGTGCGTACATGAAGCCGCCTTGACTCCACAGTGCGTTAACACCGCGATCGATGTTCAGTGGTGAACCGGTGCCGACGTTGCGCTCGAAGCTGTCGCCGTAGTTGCCGACCTGCTTAACGATTTGGTAAGCCCAGTCGTCGCTCAGTTCCATGCCCGATCCTTTAGGGCCATCTTTACCGACAAAGCGAGCGATGCTTGGGTTAGCGCTGTCTTTCATGCTGTCAACGTTAGCTGAACTCAGGCCCAGCTCTTCGGCGTTGATCATTGCATTGAGTGACCACTTAACGATGTTGAACCACTGGTCGTCACCTTGACGTACAACAGGGCCCAATGGCTCTTTCGAAATTACTTCAGGTAGAACCATCGCTGCGGCAGGGTCGGCGAGCTTGATGCGCAGGGCGTACAGCTGTGATTGGTCAGAGGTCAGTACGTCACAACGACCGGCTTCAAAACCTTTAACCGTCTGGTCAGAGGTGTCATATACCACTGGCGAGAAACTCATGTTGTTGAGGCGGAAGTAGTCGGTCAGGTTCAGCTCGGTGGTAGTACCTGACTGGATGCAGATCGCAGCTCCATCAAGTTCCTTGGCGCTTTTAACGCCCAGCTTCTTGCTGACCATGAAGCCCTGGCCATCGTAGTAGTTAACGCCAGCAAAGTTCAGACCCAGGGTCGTATCTCGGGTTTGGGTCCAAGTGGTGTTACGAGAAAGGATATCGATTTCACCTGATTGCACCGCGGTAAAGCGCTCTTTAGCAGTCAGTGGGATAAATTTTACTTTTGAAGCATCACCCAGTGTTGCTGCAGCAACAGCGCGACAGACATCAACGTCCATGCCTTGCCAGTTACCTTTTTCATCAGGGTTGGAGAAGCCGGGCAGACCGGTTGAAACGCCACATTGGACGAAACCTTTGTCTTTTACTGCTTCTAGGGTGCTGGCGGCTTGAGCACCTGAAACCATGCCGATGGCGATGGTTGAAGCGGCTGCAAGAGAAGTGATTTTTTTCATAGTTAT
>JBFFKD010000073.1:0-9102 GCA_041555595.1 Motiliproteus sp. | reverse complement strand
GTCGACGTTTTGGCCGCTGGTGAAGGGAGTACCGTTAAGGGTGAAGTTACTGGTCAGCAGGGTCTGGCCGGCGATATCGATCGAGTCCTGGCGTAGCTTAAGATTCGGAATTAACGGAATGGGGTGTTCAAAACCGATGTAGAAGTTGGTAGCGGTTTCATCGTCAAAGTTGAAACTGGCGGTGGCTTGCTGGGTATCGCCAAAAGCGCCGATAGGTTCTGCCCGCCAGCTTTCAACGCCACCGTAGACGCTCAACACATCGGCGTGGGCGAGCTGGGGGGTGATCAGTAGCGGTGTCAGTGCGGCGGTGAGAGCCAATCCGGCTAGCGGTTGGCGGCTGAAGCTTTTGTTCATTATCAGTATCTTCCGTAAGGCCAATGATGGCCGCTAGTGTAGAGCAATCGATTCACGTTAAGAAGGCAAAGTGATCTTGGACTGATCGAGGTCAATAACGGCAAGGTTAAAATCGAAATAGCACGCCACTACTGAGCTGGAGTTGCGTCAAAAGGTCGCCGGTCAGCTGGATATTGCAACCGCCGTTGCAGGCGATGTAACTGGCGTTATCCATCAGGGTGCCGTAACCGCGCAGCTCGGCCCGTAGCCCTAAGCGATCGCTTAGCATCCACTTGACGCCAAACGCCAAGTTGATCGAGGGTCGCAGCTGATCGTGACCGTTGTCGACCTGCGGTTGCATCAGTGTCAGGCCGATGCCGCCTGCAACATAGGGGGCGGGTCCGCTCTGGCCATTGAAAAAATAGTTGCCGCCTAGGTGCAGGTAGTGAAACCGGATATCGAACAAGGGTTCGCTAATCAGGCCGTTGTCACTGCCCAGATAGGAACTCTGATAGCTGTATAGCAGTTCGGACTGCTTGTCTCGGCTATCGTCGAACGCCACTATCAGGGATGTGGATTCCTCAGCCTCGACGGTTAGTCGATCGCCGCTGATGCTGTCGACAAACTGCCCTCCGCCGGTATAGCCCAGTAGCGGTATCAGCTCCCATGCTGAAGCGGTGCTGGGGATCGTCAGTGCCAGTACTAACAACCCTGATGGTAAGACGCTTCCACGGCAGATAAGCTGAAGGAGGAAGATAAACATAGGTTGGTCTCGGCTGACAGAGCAAAACCGGTAAATGCAGCAACCGGTTGATTAGGTCTGTTTTATGTCACACTCAGTTGAGGTGTCAGGCTATATAGGTGTTGTCTGTTTTTAAAGATATAGATCCGCGGAGGCCGTAATTCGATCTGCCACTGATCAGGATTTTCTACCAATGCCAGCAGCAGAGCCTGCGGTTGCGGTGCCGAGGGTCGCTGCTGGATATCACTCGAGACTGGGCTATCGCTGCGCAGGTCGTCAAATTGATGGTTGGCCAGTAGTCGGCAGGTGCTATGCAGATCCCAGAATGGAGGGGGGCTCTCGAGTGGCTCGAGTGGACCGAGGAACGCCGGCGATATAACGGCCCGTTCTTTGGCAAAAAATTTCCGTATGTGAGTATCACGCCGAAGCCCCAACAGGGTGTTGTCACGGGCGTTACCGTCGAACGCTTGGCTCTGCAGCAACTCCACCATTTGGGTCAGATCAAATTGGCAGGCCTTGATGAACTGCCAGGCCGGGGCGATGCTGTGGCGTGAGCCGATGCTGTATTTGATCGCTTGCTGGCCGTGCCGTACCTGGCGATTCAGCAACGTGATGGTCAGGTGGCTGGTCTGAAAATCGACCAGCGTATCGGGTTGCCTGATAAAGCAGTACGGCCGTTCGCGTCGGCAGAATTCGATCCACTGTTGACGGTTATCCAGGCTGTCTAAAATGCGGATGATCATCGGCCAGTGGCTGCTCGTATCGTTGGATAAATCGGAGCTCTATGTTACTGCCTGATGCCGGTATAATCAGCCTATTTTTTATCTGCCAACGATGGAACTCACCGATGAAATTGCTTAATCGCTCTGCTTTGATGCTGCAACCGCGTCAGCCCTATCTGGATTGGATCAATGCGCTGCCGAGCGATGTCAGTGAACTCGAACAGCCGTTAGCTAACGGTGCGTTGGACGACGAAGGGCGGGTCTATCTGGTTGATGAATTTGAACCTGAGCAGGGTGGTGAAGGGACTCTGGCAAGTCATTGGCAACGATTGTTTAACAATGAGCTCAGCGCCTGGGATGAGTTTGGCGACCATTGGCCCGAACCTTTAAGTCTGTCGCTGTTAACCGAGTGGTTTGAACTCAAACCTTTGGCACTGGCTTTCGACGCCAGCGACCAGACGTTGATGACGGCGCAGCTGTAAACACTTGGCTCGATTATCGGTGCTGTGGTCGGCGGATCTACCTCGTAGAAGGTATTTCACTGCTGTTGGAGTATAAATATGCTGAAGGCGGATATCATTCGACTTAAGTCTGATGGTATAAGGATTGTGATATAACTCAGTCTTTTTTTATATTGATATGGATGGTTAGCGATGAGCCAAAATGCCGAGGCGATTTCAACCAAGGTGGATCTGCGAGTTAAACCGGCTTCGAGTATGTCGGGTGCGGGTCATGCTGGGCTAAAAGGGTTGGTGCTGCACCCGCAACGCGACGAGATCTACAACGAGCTGCATAGCCGCCCTGCGTATCCGTATGTTGCTCCCGCGCAGTTAAGCCATATCGCAATTCAGCACGATGGCGGCATGAAGCGGCAGGAGTTGGAGCTATTGACCGCGCTTTGTGATCATTATCAGATCACCGCTCCGACCGCCAACATGTCCTGCTTTCAACAAGATTTTGGCCTGTTCGAACTGCGCTGGGAGCGGCATAGCGAATTCTCCGGCTATACCTTTATTCGTAACGGCGCATTAGAGGGCAACCCCTTTGTCAATAACGCCATCGACCTGATACCGCAAGCCTGGCTGACTCAGCTACCGGGAAAAGTTGTAGTGGCGTTTCATATGCTACTCGAAGATGCCGTGAATCAGCCCGAGCCTCCAGTCGAACAGGTAACCGGCTACTTCGAAAATTTACGACTGGTCGGCTCGCAGCCGGCTAACGGTAATGCTTCGGTATGGACCACCTTTCGGCTTCATAGCGACGGTTTTGGCCGCTTTATGTTGTTCAATAAGGGCTTGAGTGAACGCCAGCTGGGACGGATGGCGCAGCGTTTTATCGAGCTGGAAACTTACCGTCTGATGGCGTCGTTGGGCTTGCCGCTGGCACGTGAACTGACGCCGGAACTGAAGGTGTTGGATCAGCAGCTCAAGGATGTAACCAAGCAGATTTCGCAGCTGGAATCATCCGATGGAGAGCGGGAATTACTTGATATCCTGTCAGCGATGGCCGCCAAGGTCGAGGCGTTTAGGGCCCGTAGCAACTATCGATTCTCGGCCAGTACCGCTTACCACCAAGTGGTGCAACAGCGTTTAGAGGTGTTACGCGAGCGCGAGCGCGAGGTGGCTGGCCACCTGACCCTGAATGAATTTTTGGTGCGACGGTTGACCCCGGCGGTGCGCACCTGCGAAGTGACGGCTTCGTTGTTAGATGATCTGTCGACCCGGATCGACCGCGCCAGTCGATTGCTGCGCACTCGAGTACAGTTAACGTTGGAGGAGCAGAACCAGCAATTGATGAGCTCGCTTAACCACCGCGGAAAAGTGCAATTGATGATGCAGCAGACGGTTGAAGGGCTGTCGGTGGTAGCGATCAGCTATTACTTGATTAGCATCTGTAAGTTGGGGTTTGAGATGTTGTACGAACTGGGTATCCCTCTAAACAAAGAGTTGTTGACTGGGCTATCGATTCCGATGGTGTTGCTGTTCACTTGGATGGTTACCCGGCGTATCCATCGACACTTTAACAAGATCGAAAATCGGCAATCGTGACGTAAATGTATATGCTGTTGCTTTGTTTTGAGCAACCTAACTAAGGTACAGGTGTTTTTTGATGCAAGCAGTTATCCAGCAAAAGTTGACCGAGGCTTTCAACCCGATCCATCTGACGATCGAAAATGAGAGCCACCTACATAGCGGACCTGTCACCGACAGCCATTTCAAGGTGGTGGTGGTATCCGACGAGTTTGTTGATAAGCGGCCGGTGGCACGCCATCAGATGGTGTACGGCGCTTTGGCCGAAGAGATGGCCGGTGCGATTCATGCGTTGGTGATCCACCCCTATACCGCACAAGAGTGGCAGCAACGCAGTGGCCAGGTCCCCGAATCAGCCCCCTGTCGGGGTAGTGTCAAGAAATAACCTTTTGTCTTAGAGTCGGTTAGAGGTCAATGGGCTGTTTGTTAGGATAGTTTGACTTCAATCATGCTACGGCTCGATAGAACATTGTACTATTAACGTTTATAGGGTTATTAGATGACCCTGCCTCAGTAGTCGATTCGCATGGATATGGGTTGATGTTATTTGTGCGATCCCAGAGTGTGTATCTCTTTGAAGCGATCTCCCGTCTTTAATTTGTGGCCTGATCAGGCCCGTACTTACGCCGCCTCGTATCTAGTCTGGGCGATGATAGCGGTAATTCTCATACTCTGGTGTACCAACCTGTTTGAACTGGTGACCGATTACCGAGCTCGGATGGAGCTGCGGGTGGAAAACCATCAGCAGCGCCTGCTCGATGAGAAGCGCGACGCGGTGGAACCGCTATTTCGTAAAATTTATGACCATGCTCGCACCATCTCGCTGCTGCCAAGTGTGCGGGGGGTTCAAGGTGGCAATCGTCTAAGTGAAGACGAGGATGTGGTGGCGCTGGAGCGACTGCCACTTGAGACCCACTATGCTATCGAACAGATCTATAAGGACCTGTCTTACAACACTCAGCTATCCGAAATTTACTATGTGTTGGATGGTTTTAAACCCGCTAGCGGTGAAGTGCCGTTTTTTATGTACGACGATGAGATCACCGGTGTCAATGATGCTCGGATACAGGTTGACGGTAGCTCTTTAGAAGATATCCCCGAAGAATACGAACAGGATGAATACGCCTACTACCTCAAACAGTTGCAATGGTATCGGGATAACTTTTTACAATGGTCCTATTTCGATGAGCTGTCGCAGATACCAGCGATCAGTTCGCCGCTGATGCGTACTTGCGACAATACTCAGTACGTTTCTATCGGGCAGGGCAATCATGCCAACACCGACGGCCTACTTTATTCGGTCCCTGTCTTTGATCTACACACTCAGCAGTTCAAGGGGATAATCTCTGCGGTGCTGCGGGCCAATGTGCTGGAGGCGAAACTGGTCGGGGTTCCGTTTATTCCGGTTACGGACGCTGAGCAGGCGTTAGCTGCGGCACAGCGCTGGCAGATCCCCCAAACGCCGGCCGGTTTTTTATTAACCAACAGCACTTACGATATTCGAATATTTGACCGCCGTAACTCTGAGTTGAATGGCGCACAGCCGGAGCAGCTAGCGCAACTGGGTGGCAGTCTCGACAGCCTTAATCTGGACATCGTCAGCGATGGCCAATGGCAGCTTTATCATTACATCTCTCCCGGCCAGATTCGTACTCTAACAGCCGATCTGCAGCGTGATATGTGGTTGGGCGTGGCAGCTCGAATTGGTTTGTTGTTAGTGTTACTGGCGATCTTTTGGCGAGCTAATCGTGATCAATTAAAGCATCAGCGCGAGCTGGTTCAGCTGGCCCATTATGACTCTCTGACCCTGCTACCCAACCGCAGTCTGCTGTACCAGCACTTAGGACAGTCGTTGTCGCGGGCGCATCGCCATCGTCGCAAGCTGGGGTTGATGTTTGTCGATATCGATGACTTTGGTTCGATCAACGACACCCTGGGGCACAAGGCCGGTGATGCTGTTTTGATGGCGATCGCGGAACGACTGCGCCAATCAGTTCGGCTGTCGGATGAGGTCGCGTCGCTGGAAGATGAAGATAGTCGGCCGCAAGTTGCGCGGTTGGGTGGCGATGATTTTGCCATCATCTTTGAAGATCTTGCGCATGCCGAAGATGGGGTGATGCTGGGTGAGCGATTGCTGCTGAAATTCCGTGATCCTATTTATCTCGACGGCCAGAAGACCGAAGTGTCGCTCAGTGGCGGTATGTCGGTCTATCCCGATGATGCCAAGGGTATCGACGACCTGATGGCATGCGCAGATTACGCCCTGCGCCATGCGGCAGAGCGGGGCGTCAGTCAGTTCCAAATGTATAACGACGAGATGCGCCAGCGGGCAGCGCGCCAGACCCGGTTGATGCAGGACATACCCAACGCGATCCGCTTGAATCAGTTTACCCTCAACTATCAACCCAAACAGTCGTTGCACGATGATCGGGTGGTGTCGTTTGAGGCGCTATTGCGTTGGAACCACAAAACCTTTGGTTTCGTTTCGCCGGTCGAGTTTGTGCCGCTGTTGGAACAGAGCGGCTATATCGTTGAGGCGGGCCGCTGGGTCCTTGAAACTGCCTGTCACCAGCTAAAAGTGTGGCAGCAGGATGACAATCCAGAGTTGTGCATGAGCGTCAATGTATCGCCTCGACAGCTGATGCTGACCGACTTTGTTGCCACCGTCGATGCGGTGTTGCAGCAGACCGGTATCCCACCGCACACCCTGATCTTGGAGATTACCGAGTCGATGATGATCGATAATCTAGAAGAGGGAAATCGGATGCTAGCAGCGCTGAAAGATCGTGGCGTTAAGCTGGCGATCGATGATTTCGGTACTGGCTACAGCTCGTTGACCTACCTGCAGGAGCTACCGGTCGATTACCTAAAACTCGACAAGTCGATGATCGATGTGATCGCCGAAGTGAAAGGTGCCCATGTGATCCGTGTCACGATCGACCTAGCGCTGGGGTTGGGACTGAAAACGATCGCCGAAGGGGTCGAGCAGCGTGAACAGCGAGACCTATTGAAACAGATGGGCTGCGACCTGATTCAAGGGTACTGGCTATCTCGACCACAACCCGCCGATCAGCTTGATCTGTTCTTAGATGGTAAGAGTTTGAATCCTGATCTGGCAGTGAGCGCCATCAATTAGGTCAGAGTTCCGATGTTTTTCAGTCATCGGTGTGGTCGAACCCCCTTGCCATTGAGGTTAATATGGCAGCGATAGGTATCGTTGCTGCCAGGTTGATGCTCGTGGCGGAGTAGTTCATCAAGGGGGAGTCAGTGAGTTTAGGTCCAAGCATGATCTTCGTCACCGGCAAAGGCGGCACCGGTAAATCGACCGTCGCGGCGGCGCTGGCGCTGCAGTTGTCCCAACAGGGAAAGCGGGTGCAATTGATTGAACTGAGCGGTTACAGTTTCTATAGTTCGGTTGAATACTGTTCCAGTACAAGTTGCGCAGAGGCTTCGAACTCGTTAAAGCCTCGGGCGTTAGAGGCGGTTGAGCTGTTCCAACTCGATCCGATGAGTAGCCTGAAACAGTTCGTCAAACGTTTTGCACTGTTCGAATCGGCCGCCAATCTGCTACTCGACAGCAAGCCAGCTCGTGGTGTATTGAATACCCTGCCTGGCCTTAAAGAGCTGGCGATCATCGGCAAATTGACTCATTGTCTGGAGCAGAATCAGGTACCAAATGGCAATCAGAACGGCTTTGATGTCACCGTGGTTGATTGTTTGGCGACGGGGCACTTTCTGGCATTGCTCAGAGCGCCTAAGGCGCTAGCCGAGTCGATCCGTAGCGGGCCGATGGGGATGCAATGCCGGAAGATGTTGCGGCAGTTGCAGGACCCTGCTCTGTGCCGTTATCTGATCGTTACCCTTCCCGAGGAACTTCCATTGACCGAGTCGCTGGAACTGTCGGCGTCACTTCGCGATGAGTTTAGTATTGATGCAGGTTACCTTCTTAATAAGACCCTAAAAGAGGTCTCTTTGAACGAGGACCCGACGGCAGACAGTACCGAGTTTGGCGCCTATCTGAGTGACTGGCAGCAACGTCAGGAGAGGGTTCTGACAAAGCTCCGTCAGAGCTCTGACAATGTTGTGCAGCAGCTGCCGTACTGTTTTGAAACCGATTTGAACCGACAGATAACCGTATTGGCCCAAGCCTTGTCAGAACCCTCGATCAGCCAAGCAGTAGCCCATGACTGATCAGCTCGCCTCGACACAATCGACAACCTCATTCGATCATCTTATCGATAGCTATAGCGTAGTGATTTGCGGCGGGACCGGTGGGGTTGGCAAGACAACCGTCTCCGCCGCTTTGGGTATTGCCGCCGCTCAGCGTGGCAAACGGGTGCTGGTGCTAACGGTTGACCCTGCTCGGCGGTTGGCCAGTGCGCTGGGACTGGGACGAATTGATCATCAACTGGTTCAGGTTTCGTTGCCGGCGACTGAATCAAATAATGGGCAGCTGTGGATCTCGATGCTGCAGCCGGAACGGATCTTCGAACAATTTATCAACCAGGCCAGTGTGAGTGAGTCGGACAAGCGGCGACTCAAACACAACCGTCTGTTTCGACAGTTGTCATCGACTCTGAGCGGGTCGCAGGAGTTTACCTCGTTAATGTGGCTACAGCAGTTGGCTGCCAGTGGCGACTACGATCTGATCGTGCTCGATACCCCTCCCTCTGACCATGCGATCGATTTTCTACATGCGCCCGAGCGTTTGGCAGCGTTATTCGAAGGCGCAGTCGCTAAGTTTTTTGCTGGTCGTATCAAGAAGATGGGACTGCTAAATCAACTGTTGGTTGGCAGTGGTCAGCTCTGGCTCAAGGCGTTGTCGAAGATAACCGGCGCCGAGTTTATCGAGGCGGTATCTGACTTTGTCGCCAGTATGGGACCGTTTGCCAATGTGATTGCAGCCCGTTCGAGGGCCGCCGAGGCACTGCTAAAAAGCGATCGTACGGGCTTTTATCTGGTAGCGTCGCCTGACCCGGCTAAGTTGCAGCAGGGGCTGGCATATCGTCAAGACCTGCACCGGGCGGGATACGCGTTGCAGGGGGTGATTATCAATCGGGCCTATCCGCGCTGGTTTCTTAATTCAGGCCACCACAAATCCGTCGGGCAACCCTGTAACAGTGCCCAGGCGGATTGCTATCAGACAATGACCGCGTACTTTGATGAACGGATTGAGCAGGTGCGGAAATCCGAGTTGGTACAGCAGAGCGGGGTGGCGATATTAGAGCTACCTGAGCTGACAGGAACACTGGCTGGGCCTGCCGAATTGGAGCAG
>JBFFKD010000072.1:0-9118 GCA_041555595.1 Motiliproteus sp. | reverse complement strand
CCAAACAACGCTGGGGACTGCAGGGCTGTCCGATCATCGGCAACCTGTACGCCGTCGGCTTCGACAACGAACCGGTCGAGCTGATCGAGCAACTGCGCCAGCAGTGGAATGACACGGCCGTTGAGGACGCGCTATTGGCGATCAGCTGGCGGCTTGGCGTGCTGTGCATCCGCTATATCGGTCATGACAGCGAGCAGGCGCGCAACACCTTCACCGCCCTATGGCAAAAACTAAGGCCCGCGTTGAGCGAACGCGAAGCGGTGATCCCGCGTATCTGGCTAACCTGAATTTATGACGACCCAACAAGATTTTGACATGGAACTGACATGGAACTGATGCCCAGAGAGAAAGACAAGCTGATGCTGTTCACCGCCGGACTACTGGCCGAGCGGCGACTGGCCAAAGGCCTTAAGCTCAACTACCCCGAAGCGATCGCGCTGATCTCGTGCGAGATCATGGAGGGCGCCCGCGAGGGCAAGACGGTGGCCGAAATGATGAGCTATGGCCGCACCATCCTCAGCAGAGAACAGGTGATGGACGGTATCGCCGAGCTGGTCGACGAGGTGCAGGTCGAGGCGACCTTTCCCGACGGGACCAAGCTGGTCACCGTTCATCAACCCATTCAGTAACAGAATCCATGAGTAGCGCAGCAGCTGATCTTAGCTATGCAGCGACCTTTCGACAAAAGGTAAATAGATATGATCCCAGGCGAACTTCAGATCCAGGCCGGCGACATCGAACTCAACAGCGGCCTGGCCACCCTGACCCTCAAGGTAGCCAACACCGGTGACCGGCCGATCCAGGTTGGCTCGCACTACCATTTTTTTGAAGCCAACCCGGCACTACAGTTTGATCGCGCAGCCAGCCGGGGCTTTCGGCTCAATATCGCCGCCGGTACTGCCGTAAGGTTCGAACCCGGCCAGCATCGTACGATCGAACTGGTGGCGATCGGCGGCAGCCGGACCATCTACGGGTTTCGTGGTGAGGTGATGGGGTCGCTCGATTCAGATACTTCTGTTATCAAAGGAGAGCACTGATGGTTAACATTTCACGCCAGGCTTACGCCGATATGTTCGGCCCTACCACCGGAGACCGGATTCGACTGGGCGACACCGAGCTATGGATCGAAGTCGAGCGCGATCACACCGTCTACGGCGACGAGGTTAAGTTCGGCGGGGGCAAGGTGATTCGCGACGGCCAGGGGCAAAGCCAGGTCAGCTGTTTTGAGGCGATGGACTGTGTCATCACCAACGCGCTGATCCTCGACTACTGGGGTATCGTCAAAGCCGACGTCGGCATCAAGGCCGGCCAGATAGCTGCCATCGGCAAGGCCGGTAACCCCGATACCCAGCAAGGTGTCACCATTGTGATCGGCCCCGGTACCGAAGTGATCGCTGGCGAAGGCCAGATCCTCACTGCCGGTGCCATCGATTCGCATATCCATTACATCTGTCCGCAACAGGTCGACGAAGCATTGATGTCGGGCGTCACCACCATGATCGGCGGCGGCACCGGACCGGCTACCGGAACCAACGCCACGACGTGCACTCCGGGGCCGTGGAATATCGGCAAGATGTTGCAAGGCACCGACCATCTACCGATGAACTTTGGTTTCCTCGGCAAGGGCAACGCCAGCCTGCCGCAAGCACTGGAAGAACAGCTACAGGCCGGTGCCATGGGACTCAAATTGCACGAAGATTGGGGCACGACACCCGCATCGATCGATGCCTGCCTCAGAGTGGCCGAGAAATACGATGTCCAGGTGGCGATCCATACTGACACCCTGAATGAGTCGGGTTTTGTCGAGGATACCCTAGCCGCATTCAAGGGTCGCACCATCCACACCTACCATACCGAAGGTGCCGGTGGCGGCCATGCTCCGGATATCATCAAAGCCTGCGGCCTACCTAATGTGTTGCCGTCATCGACCAACCCAACCCGCCCATACACGGTCAATACCGTCGACGAGCATTTGGATATGCTGATGGTGTGTCACCACCTGGACCCCAACATTCCCGAAGATGTCGCCTTCGCCGATTCTCGGATTCGCAAGGAAACCATCGCCGCCGAGGATATCCTGCACGATCTAGGCGCGTTCTCGATGATCGCCTCCGACTCGCAAGCGATGGGACGGGTCGGCGAGGTGATCATCCGTACCTGGCAATCGGCGCACAAAATGAAAGTCCAACGCGGTCTGCTCGACGAGGACAAGGCGTTGGGCTGCGACAACTTCCGCGCCAAACGCTATATCGCCAAGATCAGTATCAACCCGGCAATCGCCCACGGCGTCGCCAATCAAGTGGGTTCTGTCGAGGTCGGCAAACTGGCCGATCTGGTGCTATGGAAACCGGCTTTTTTTGCCACCAAGCCGTCGCTGATCATCAAGAGCGGTTTTATCGCCGCCGCGCCGATGGGTGACCCCAACGCGTCGATCCCGACCCCGCAGCCGGTGCACTACCGACCGATGTTCGGTTCGTCTCCGCTAGCAGCAGCCGCCACCAGTCTGACCTTTGTATCGCAGGCGGCGCTCGATCAGGGGTTAGAGCAGCAACTCGGACTCAAACGCACATTGGCCCCCTGCAGCCAGACCCGCAGCATCACTAAATCGGATATGAAACTCAACGACTACATGCCGGTGATGGAGGTCGATCCAGAAACCTACGAGGTGCACGCCGACGATCAGTTGTTAACCTGCGAACCGGCCGAGGTGCTGCCCCTAGCCCAGCGCTATTTCTTGTTCTAGCGGTAGGCAGTTTTAAAGAGCCTCAGTGTTATCTCTTGTGCTAACGCTGAGCGGTTTGTATTAGGAAATCGCCGCGTAATTGCCAGCTAGACATTATCAATATTAGAAGGAACAACCATGCTTAAAGTCAGCAAACGCTACAGTGGCTCCCAGCCTGCCGAGGTGATCGACCGCCTCAGCCTGCCGTTCGACCTGCGTAAGCGCGGTCGCTTCAAGGCAGTAACCGAGTCGGGCCGTGATATCGGTCTGTTTATCGAACGCGGTCTGGTGTTGCAGCACGGTGATCTGTTGCAGACCGAGTGCGGTAACGTGATTGAAGTCTTGGCCGAAGCCGAAGCGGTGGTCACCGCCGGCAGCGACGATTGGCTGCAATTTGCCAAGGTCTGCTACCACCTGGGAAATCGGCACGTACCACTGCAGGTCGGCGAGCGATGGTTACGGTTTCAACCCGACCATGTGTTGCAGGATCTGGCCGAACTGCACGGTTTGACGACGGTGCAAGAACAGGCACCGTTCGCCCCTGAAAATGGCGCTTACGGAGCGCACGGCGGCCATTCGCACGGTGAGCACGAGATCAGCCACAAAAACGGCTCACATTCGCATGACCACCACACCCATCATTCGCATAGTCACTGAGCTAACCCGATGCAATCACCAGCCCTGCTACACCTGATGCACCTGGTCAGCCCATCGCTTCCGATCGGCGGCTTCGCCTATTCTCAAGGGTTGGAGTACGCCCTCGACAGCGGTTGGCTCCAGACCGACGATGACCTGTACGACTGGCTCCATGGCGTGCTGTCCGAAGGGCTTGCACGGGTCGAACTACCTCTGCTGATTCGCTTTGTTGAGGCCTACCAAGCCAGTGATATGCAGCAAGTCGCGCATTGGAACCGATGGCTGCGCGCCAACCGCGAGACCAAGGAACTACTGTTCGAAGACGAGCAAGTCGGCCAGGCATTGCGACGGTTGCTGGTATCGCTCGAGGTAGTCAACAGCTCTGATCGACACCCACCGCAGCCTACTTTTTGCAGCCAGTTTGCCCGAGCAGGATTGTATTTCGAGGTTCCCATCAGCGAACTGCTGCACGGTTTCGGCTGGAGCTGGCTGGAGAATCAAGTCGCTGTCGCCTGCAAAACATTACCACTGGGCCAGACCGCTGCCCAAAAACTGATTATTCGGTTGCTGCCAACGATCGAAGCAGCGGTAAGCACGGCCCAGTCTTTAGACGATGACAAGCTCGGCGCCACTCTGCCCGGCTTAGCATTGGCCAGCGCACAGCATGAAACACAATATTCACGGCTGTTTAGAAGCTGAGAGTTACTAACAAGCATCAATCCTATTTAAGAAATAGATAACAGGGAACAAAGCTATGAGTTCACAATGTTTACGCGTAGGGGTCGGCGGCCCAGTCGGTTCAGGCAAGACGGCCCTACTTAAAGAGCTGTGCTCGGTACTTCGAGAGCAGTACAACTTAGCCGTGGTCACCAACGATATCTACACCAAAGAGGACGAGCAGTTCCTGCTACGCCACGAGGCACTGGAAGCCGATCGCATCATCGGTGTCGAAACTGGCGGTTGTCCACACACCGCCATCCGCGAAGATGCGTCGATGAACCTGGCGGCAATCGACCAGCTGCAGGAGCGTCACCCGGGGCTGGAATTGGTACTGGTCGAAAGCGGTGGCGATAACCTCAGCGCCACCTTCAGTCCAGAACTATCTGATTTGACCCTGTACGTCATTGACGTTTCTGCTGGCGATAAGATCCCGCGTAAAGGCGGCCCGGGTATAACCAAGTCGGATCTGCTAATAATCAACAAAACTGACCTGGCTCCGCTAGTAGGAGCAGATTTGGGAGTGATGGATCGTGACGCAAAAAAAATGCGGGGGGAGCGCCCCTTTGTTTTTAGTAATCTAAAGAGTGGCAAAGGTCTACAAACCATCATCGATTTTATTATCGAACAGGGAATGCTAGAAAAGCGAACGTTGAGTACAGGATGAAGATTAGCCAGGTGAGAATTGTTCCTAGGGCGGATCAGTCTCTGGTTAGTTCTCCTTGGTCCACATCGTATGAACCAAATTCAATCTGATTATGGGCGTGGTAGCCATCATTGTCCCATATTGTAAATCATCCAGTTTTAGCTCCGGTCATTGCTTACCGTATCGCTGAATTACAGTTCACCCATTCCCCAGATAGTAATCAACGTATTCCATACGTGGCCCATCAGTCGGTCAAACTAGACCTTTATCAGTGTGATGGGTATTGTCATCTATCTAATCGTTGGCGCTGAAAAACATGGTGCACTAGCAAAAATTGAGCTGACCGTCCCTATCAGTAAGCGATAAAAGGAAATAGTCATGAAAAGATTCAAGGATATTCTTTGTGTCGTTGAGTTTGGGAAGAGCGTACAACCAGCGTTAGACCGAGCGATTGCTCTTGCTGAAAGCAATCAAGCTAACCTGACCGTAGTAGAGGTCGTTCCGCAAGCAACAGGGGGCATCGGGCTGCCTCCTGGGGGGCCTATTTCAGATGAGTTCCAGGCTGCCTTAGTCTCCGACCGACTACAGAAGCTCGACGATCAGCTCGAACCCTATCGAAAACGTTCTGCAATCCAAGCCCGCATCATAGTGGGGACGGTTTTTCTTGAGGTGATACGGGAAGTACAACGAGGCAAGTATGATCTGGTGATAAAAACGCCTGAAGCTAGCGATTGGCTGGACCGTTTATTTGACAGCAATGATATGCACCTTCTACGTAAATGCCCCTGCCCCGTTTGGATGACCAAATCCCAAGCAAAGCAGAAATACCGGAGCATTTTGGCAGCAGTTGATTTGGGTAATCAACCTACCGACAAGCTCGCTTTTCGCGATGCATTGAACCTCCAGATCCTAGAGCTATCCAACGCTCTTGCCTTATCCGAATTTTCCGAACTGCATGTCGTATACGCTTGGCAATCAATTGGTAAAAAACTGATGACCAATGCTTTTTACCACCCTGAAAAGGAAGGTATATCGGCGCAGATTGATCAAGAAATCCTTGACCATGCGGAGGGGTTAAATACGCTATTGCAAAGTATGTTTGATCAACTGGGGCTCACTACATGCTCGTATCTCAATCCTCAAACACATTTAATTGAAGGAGATGCCTGTAAAGAGATTCCAGTTTTAGCCAAGAAAATTGGAGCCGATATAGTTGTTATGGGAACGGTGGCCCGAACGGGTATTCCTGGGTTTATCATGGGTAATACGGCGGAAACGATTTTGTCTCAGATTGAATGTTCGGTTCTTGCAATTAAGCCTTCAGGCTTTGTATCACCGGTGACGCTGGATATTAACTAGGCAAATTGGATGGCTATAAGTCCAAATAAAGCCAGCGTCTATCGCAAGATATGACGCCCCTTCGCGATCCTGGAAAATGCCCCTGGCAGGCCAAGTCAAAGCGCCGGATAAGCCACATTTATTCAGTTGATTAAGATTACTTTTCCTCCTCCAGGTCGGGGAGCTTGAACATGGTTGTCGCAAGAAGCGGTTGCTGGAACAGAAGCCCGCCGTGAGGGCGGTTAATATCGGCCTCAAAGAAGATAAATTCGAAGACTTCATCAGCGCGCTCCACCTCAACCAACACCGTCACTATCGATTTTTCGGTCGTTTCTCCCACACCACGGTGACGCAGCGGGGTGATACGTCCCAGCCCTCGTGCGTAATTGATATTGACGCTTTGGATCCCGAGATCTTGCACCAACTTTTGTACCAGTTCCTTGTCACGTCCCTTAGGAAGGATGGCGGTAATGAGCTTGTGGGGTGCTGTGCTGTGATGATTCACTGTTCGTTGGTCCTCACGTCGAACGGGTTACGGCGGTCTACTTTGGCAAACTTTTCCAGAATATCTTCAGGAATGAAACTGGCGGCTTTTTCTACAGGCGTCACCCACATGAACCCCATACCGGGTGTCTCGAAATCACCCGCTTGATAGATGCTTTCGAATACTCGGTTGGCCTGGTCGCTAGAAACGATGATGTTGATCACCTCTTTTTCCGCTTCGATTGCAAGCCCAAGTACTCCTAGACGTTCCCGCACGCCACGACCATGAGCATAGTGGATGCTAGCACCCTGTGCGCCAGTTTCTTGAGCCGCTTTAACCACTTTATCTGCCTTTCCACGCTGCACTATCGCTGTGATGAGGGAGACATCGGTTAGTACCACCATTTCACGCTTTTTGTTCATCTGTTTTTTCTCCGCTCTAGTTACTCAGCAACAATTCCGGTTCCGACTTGGCAGGATGCAGGGGATCCAATCAGATGGGCCTCATCATAGCGACGATGTTTGCGATTAACCTTCCATTGCACCCAAAGGCCCACAGATAGAACTGAAATGATGGGGCCAATCGAGGCCATAGAAAGTATTCCGAACCCCTCAACCGCATCGACGGCATTGCCAAAACCCAGTCCCATAGCCAATACCAGAGGAACGGTGACGGGGCCGGTGGTGACGCCAGCACTATCCCAGGCGACGTTGACATACTCTTCGGTCGAAAACCAAGTCAGTAGCAGTGCCGTCAGATAGCCAGGAATGAGTAACCAGGCGATCGGTATTCCAAAAACTATTTTAGCCACCCCTAATGCAATGCCACACCCAACACCGAAAGAAACCGCGTACATCAAGGTTGATTTACGGAAGGCGCCATTGGTCAGATTCTCTACAGTAATGCCGAGCGCGTTAAGGGCGGGCTCTGCCAACGTGGCGCCAAAGCCTAAGCACCAGGCAAAGCCAACGGCGATGGTAAGCCCAACAGCCAGACTGTACAGAGGAGAGGCAGCGACTGTGCTTATATCAGCAAAGGCCGCTGGCACAAGACCGCCGGATTGCGCGCCAATCTTGGATAGACCGTAGGTCAACCCAATATTAAAGACAATCATTCCGATGACTGACAGGGCGATACCGTACGTGATGTTACCCGGTTGCTGCAGCTTCTCCTTGAGAACAAAGCGAAGCACCAGCAGTAAAAATAGCACCAAAGGTACGATGGCTCGCAGGCCCGAGATGATCTCTGTCCAAGGAGTCAGCTCATGCCAGGGGTTAACCAGCGCCGCATTGGTGACAACGCCGTTGGCGGCAGCGATGATCTCTGCTGGCGTCGTGACCGAATGGACGTAGACCGCAAGTCCCATCACCGCCAAGATCGGAAACAATGAGGCCAAAGTGACGATACCAAAGCCCGACATACCGTTCCCCCCTTTACCCGCCGCAGCTGCGATACCGATACCTAGGCTCAGCACCAACGGAACAGTAACAGGCCCGGTGGTGACCGCCCCACAATCCCATGCCAACCCCAGCATCTTTGATAGCTCAGGATTGGCACTGATGTAGAGGGTTAAAGAGATTGTTGGAATCAGGGTTAAATAGATCAGCGGTTTGAGGCTCCAGTCATACAAGAATCTTAAGGTTCCGACGACCGCTGCAGCGCCAACGCCAATTCCGACGACGAGTACCAGCACTTCAGACCAGTCATTTAATAGGGTGTAGAGATAGGGAGCTGATTCAACCCTGACAATCGCACCAGCGGCTTTAAGCGCCCCGATAGCGGGTTCTGCGAAAGTTACGCCAATACCGAGCAGGAAGGCGATGACCAACACAACAGGTAAACGGGCGCGAGTCGGTAGTGAAGTCCCGAGGGCTTCGCCAAAAGGCATCAAACCTACTCGTAGCCCCTCCATAAAAAACATCAGGCCGAGAATAACCGCAACCAAGCCGGCGCTGATGATCGACGCATCGGCAACCGGAGAGTGAAGCACGAGCAGCTGGAACAGCATTAAATACAACGCTAGGGGAATGACTGCACGTATCTGGTCCATCAAGCGCACGGAAACATAAGGCTTGATTAAGCGAAAGGCATCGATCGATCTCAGCTTGATCGGCTTGGCACGATACGGAACTGCCACCCCATTTTCGTCATGCTGAGGATCTGGCGTAACGCGGTTATAACTTAAGTATTTATGCTGAGAGTTTATCTCTCGAATAAAGGCGCCAAATCTTATTTCTTTAGGCATCGGGTCTCCAAAACGCAACAACAATAAAAGCGATCTTGAGACTACACGAAATGCTCCATTGGCATAAGGTTCTATCTCAGAAATCCGACAGTTTAACGGCTTAAGTGTGGGGCATTTGAATCGATAAATGCGAAATTTATATTAAAACAATCCATTCCAACAAAAGCATAATAAATACTCAAATCCAACCGATTAACTTCCGATAGGACTAACTCCTCATCAGCCTGATAATTAAGACAGTTAATAACAGTTTAAAATTGTAACTAAGTAGTTACTGCATAGCCTATGCATCAATAAAGCATACCTTGCAGTAATAAAAGCAGCAGGGGT